>NZ_JBJLSG010000008.1:0-67764 GCF_050871925.1 Kineococcus gurbantunggutensis | reverse complement strand
GGCGCCCCACCCACACCACACCACGCGCAGCGCTCGCGCCGCCGGGCCGGGCCGGCCGGCCCCGCGGGGGGCCGCCCCGGGGGCGGGGGCGCCCCCCCCCCCCCCCCCCCCCGCTCCAGGTCCACGCGCGAGCGCGGGGGGTGGGTGCCGGTGACGGCTTCGGCGACGGCTCGCGTCAGGGGTCGCCGGCCCGGCCCGGTTCGCGCGCGCCGGTGGTCTCGGGGTGCTGGCTCACGGCTGTCCTCCACTCCTCGCTCTGCGGTCGCGGGCCGAGCGGTCCTCGTTCCGCGCGTCGGTGCGCTCGTCGCGGTGGTCGTCGCGGTAGCCGGCGCCCAGGTGCGCGGCCAGGGCGGTGCGCGCGTGGGAGGCCTGGCTCTTGACGGTGCCCTCGCTGATGCCCAGCGCCTGGGCGACCTCGGCCACGGGCAGGTCCTCGACGTAGCGCAGCAGCACTACCGCGCGCTGGCGCACCGGCAGGGCGGCGATGGCGGCCAGCAGGTCCAGGCTCAGGCTGGTGGCCTGCGCGGGGGGTGCCTGTGGCGCCGGCGGGTCCGGATCGAGGTGCAGCCCGGTGCTCTCCCGGCGGCGCCAGGGGCGGCGCTGCTCGGAGATCAGGTGGCGCAGCATGGTGGTGCGCGCGTACGCGAAGGGCGAGCCGTCGCGGCGCACCCGGGGCCAGGGGGCGTACACGCGCTCGAGGGTGTCCTGGACCAGGTCGTCGGCGCGGTGCCAGTCCCGGCTCCAGGCGTAGGCCAGCTGCCGCAGCCGGGGCATGGCTGCTGCGGCGAAGGCGTCGAACGACGCCTCTAGCTCCTGTCTCACCGGGCACCACCTGCGCCCTCTCCTACGCAGCAACAGCCTGGGAGGTTGCAGTGCATCGGGCAGGAGCTTCTGAGGCGTCGCCATCAGGGTGGAGTAGACGCGGACGGCGAGATGACCTTGACGTCGCGCGAGGTCCAAGCTGTGGCCGCAGCGAAACGGACGGTGCCACTCCCGCACGATGCTTCTGCGCGTGCTAGTTCGCGGTCCGAGCGCCCGGTGCTCCACCGGATGGATCCCGGGAAAGCACACCCGTCATGTCAGAATCACCTTAGGATTCTGAAAGCATGACGTTCAGGACCAAAGGAGGAGCCCTTGTCCAGGCCGCGACCTGCCCCCCTGCCAACGCCTCCAAACTCAGAGGGGCCACTCGCTGAGTTCACCGCCCTGCGCGCCGAGATGCTCTACTGGGTGCAGGAGCGGCATTCCATAATTCGTTTCCAAATGTTGACATCGGGCTCGGTCTTAGCTTTCTCATTAGCAACCCTGTCGACCGACCAGGGAAGTCGCCGCCTGATCGCATTGATCGTTCCCCTGCTCTCATATGTAACGCTTCGCCAGCACCAGTACGCCATTGTCTGCGTCGTCAGGGCAGCCAACTACGTGCGCACCGACCTGAGTCGCCGAGTCCCTGGGGGGCTTCTTTGGGAAAGTTGGCTTGGCCGACACGGCACGAAGGCTGGGCACCTGAGTCAACCCTGGACAACTGCCTCCATCTTCGTAGGAGCCGCAATAGCGGGCGTGACGATGGCGTCGCCGACCGTTTGGCAGGCCTGGACGGAACACCACCGCCTATCGCTTCCCGTGGCCGCCTGGTGCGTGGCAGTCGCCTTCTCGCTACTCACATTGGGCAGCATGATCAGAAGCGTTCGTCACGAGGCCACTGTCTATTCAGCACCGTGATCTTGTTACAATCCCGAGCACTTTTTTGCATCGACCTTAGCGGCGCATCGTCACTACCCAACCTTTCGGTGCTCATGGGATATAGGCCGTAGCGCCTTTCTGGGCAATACCCCAGCTATCGCCCCGGATTAGTGGAACGTGCGATTGATCTTCATATTCAGTGATCATCCGAAGATCGGCATGGCCGTGAAGTCTGCGACCGCATGGCACGCCTCGTACGGAGGATTCCGGATGGAGCTCGACGGGCGCTCGGAGCGCTGTGGGTACCTCTGCACCACGACCTGGCGGGACGGACCGAGCGCCGAGGCCATTCGCGCCTGATGGCACTCCCGGGGTAGGGCGCGACCGCATCGGCCACTCCAACTGGGCGCCGCGGCGCTTTAGCCGCAGCCGGCCATGAGGTGCAACAGGGTCAGCATGCTGCGGCAGTCGTCGAGGGCTCGGTGCCCAGCTCCCGGCAGCCGCTTGTTGCGGAAGCGGGTGCGGTCGGCGAGCAGCTCGCCGTTCCAGGCGGCGTACAGGTCCATGGCGCAGTCCCAGCTGGCTGCGGTGTTCAGCGGCCGAGCGATGCGGTGCTCCTCGGCGGTGAGCACCGCGCGGTCGTAGTGGCAGTTGTAGGCCACGACGCGCCGGCCGTGCAGGACCGTCTGCAGCTGGCTGGCGACCTCGTGCAGCTGCGGAGCATCGCGCAGGTCTTCTAGGCGCAGGCCGTGCACGGCGGTGGCGTCGGCGGGGATGGGCTCACCGGGGCGCACCAGGGTGTCGAGGAGGACCTGCCCGTCGGCGCTGAGGACGCCGACCTCGATGACCTGCCCCCACAAGGTGGTCGTCTCGGTGTCGAGCAGGACGACGGACGGGTCGGCCAGCAGCTCGCACGCCAGCGTTCGGGCCAGGGCCCGGTAGGCCGGCAGCTCGCTGGGGTCGATGAGCGAGCTGGGTTGGTGCGCGTTGGCGGCGTTAGCGACGGCCGGCGCTGGCGCCGCTACCGAACCGGTGACGCGGTTGGCGGTGCGGCTGGTGGCGCTCACGGTGGTGGTCACGGTGTTCCTCCTCTTCCGCACTGCAGTCCGGCCGGTGCGGCACTCACGGTGCCAGGCGGCGCGCCTGCAGCGAGGCGTTCGTGGTGGTGTGTCGACGAGGCAGGGCTGCGCAGCTGAAGCGGCACCTCAGGGCAGGTGGGCCGCGAGGGTGTGCACGTGCTGCCAGGCGCCGGTGCTGCGCACCAGCAGCACCGTGGTGGTCAGGGCGCAGGCCACCGCGATGGGGGTCTCGAAGCGCGGGTCGCCGGTGACGAACAGGTCCGCGCTCATGCGGGCCCGTCGGCCACCGGCCGCGCGGGGCAGCGTGGCCAGCGGCCGCGGCACTCCTCCGCGGGTGAGAGCGTCACCGGCGATGTGCACCAGCGTGCCGCCGGCCAGGGCCAGTGGCATCCAGTGCAGCGTGAAGGGGGCGTGGTAGGTGAGCCACCAGGCGCCGGTCAGGGACAGCGCCAGGTTGCCGACGGTGGTGGTTTCCAGGCGCCCGGGGATGTAGGGGGCGCACGCGTGCAGCGCGGCCCCGGTGACCACGGCCAGCAGCGGCAACTGGGTGAGCGGGTACCGGCCGGCGGCGAGGGCCAGCACCGCCACCGCCAGCGGAGCCAGGACCGGGTCGTGGGTGCCCCAGCGGTGCCCGCCTGCGAGCTTGCCGACCAGACGAGCCGGCGCCCAGCTCACCCAGCCCCACATGGTGACGACGGTGGACCCGGTGGGCTTGGCCAGGAAACCGCCCTCGTTCCAGGTGACGCCGCCCTGGTCGAAGTCGGGCAGCAGAGCCGCCCCGCCCCAGGCCGCGGTCCAGGCGAGGACCGCGGCCGGGGAGGACAGGTTCATCAACGGAACGCTGGCAGCGCCCACGAGCAAGCCCGTGGCCGCGTGCGTGCGACCCATCATCCTCACGCGGCCAGCGGCCCCCGCTCACCGCCCTGGTGCGCGCGCTGCGCGGCGCTGTGCGTGCTGATGTCGCTCCAGATCGCCAGGACGACGAACACGATGGCCGCGATCATCGACGCGTCGAGCAGCTGGGCCTGCGGGCTGTGGGCGATGGCGGCGAGCACAGGCAGCGCGACGATCGCGCTCCACCCGAGCAGGCCCGCGGCGACGGCGTGAGGCAGGCGGCGCGAGTGCACACCAGCCAAGACCGCGACGGTCAGCGCGGTGGCGGCCGCCGCGGTGAACAGGGGCTGAGCCATCAGCTGCATGAGCAGGAGGGCCTCGGAGGCGATCTGCCCGGAGATCGCCGGGGCGATCAACAGGGGGGCCAGCGCCGCGACGACGGCGGCGCTGCGGGCGGTGCGCAGCGCTCGCAGGGAGGTGCGCTGCGAGCGCCCGCCCACCGCCTGGCGGTTCGTGCTGCTTCGGTCGGGTCCGGTGGTGGGTGCCATGGAGGGCTCCAGTGCTCGAAGGGCTTCTTGCACCACGTCTAGGTACGCAGCGGCCCAGAAACCGGACAGGCGATCGGTGAGGAAGGTTCCGGCGCGCGGGGCGCGGGGCGCGGCGCGCGGCGCAGGCGTTGCCGTCCTGCAACGATGTGCCGGATCGAGTACATCGCTGATGCGGCTGCAGTCACCGCGAAGGGAGCCAGCACGCATGTCCCCCACCACCAGCGCCCGCCCCGGGAGCGGCACCGGCGCGGCGTCGCGCCTGCCGGCGATGGGCGCCCAGCAGGCCACCGCCGCCCTGGGCGTCACCCCTCAGCAGCTGCGCAAGCTGCGCGAGTGCGGCCTGCTGGGCACCCGCGCCGCGCTGGAGGCGCTGCGCAGTCCCGGGGGGCAGTGGCGCTACCCCTACGAGTCCATCCGACAGCTGCACGAGCGAGCGCGGGTGGACCTGCCCAGCGCCGGTGAGGACCTCGCCGTGCACGTGGCACCCCTGCAGCTGGACGAGAACGGCCAGGCGCACCAGCGCACGCACCTGGGCTGGAGCGCGAGCGCCGTGCAGGCGGGTCTGAGCGCTCAGCAGGTCGAGGACGCCTGGGCGGGGTTGTGGTCGGTGAGGGACCCTCAGCGGCACGTGGGAGCCGCCCTGGTCGCCGACGTGGCCGGCTTCGTCGTCGAGGTCGCCCGGGTGACCGGCTGGCGCCTGATCGCAGGCGACGTCCGCTTCGAGGTCGAGGCGCCCACCGCCGTGATGCTGCAGCGCTACGCCGGGCGGCGCTTCCACGCCGCTCCCGGGGACACGAAGCAGCGCCTGATCAGCGCACCGGCACCCACCTGAGCCGGCGCCCCCCCGAGCAGCTACCAGCACCCCGCCTCCAGCACCCGCCTCCAGCACCCCGCCCACCAGGAGCCCCGATGCGTCCCGTCCCCTGGACCGTCCGCCCGGTCCCCACCGTCTGGCTGGACTTCACCACCGGCACCGGCGTCACCGACTCCGGCGCCCGCGTCACACCCCGCCTCACCGGCCGGCGCAAGCGCCCCACCCTGGTGGACCTGCTGGACACCGCCCACAATCTCTCCGCCGAGCGGATCATGCTCACCGGCAAGCTGCCGGCCGTCGCACCGGGCCAGCCGCACTGGCTGATCGCCGAGACCCCCTCGTGGACCTCCCCGGGGCACTGGCTGTCCACCCCGCCCACCGGCCGCTTCACCCACGAGGTCACCGGCCGCTCCCTGGAGGTGCGCACCGCCGCGGAGTGGTTCCCCGCTGAGGGCCTGGACCCCGACCAGGCGCGGCAGGCGTGGGTGCTGACCACCGAGGCGATCAAGGGGGTGGAGGACATGGAGCTGCTGAAGTCCCCTGCCGCCACCGGCGCGCAGCTGTGGGCGCGCTCGCTGCCTCGCACCCTGGACCCCGAGCCGCTGCCCGCCGACGTCGCCGAGCTGCTGCACCGCACCTCGGGCCAGCACCGCATCGAGCACCTGACCACCGGCCCCGCCGCCTGCGGGTGCGGCGCCTGCCGCCCGCTGGTCGACCTGCAGGAGACCCCCCACGGTGGCTTCGCCTACGTTGACGGCCGCTTCATGTACGCCTCGCTGTGCCGGGAGCTGGGCAGCGGCCCGGTCACCCGGCTGACCGCCCAGCAGGGGCAGGAGCTGCTGGAGTCCGACCCCTACGCCCGCGCCCGCTACCGGGTGCGCTTCACCGTCCCCGAGTGGTGGGACCACGTCGGCGTGCTGCCGGTGGCCCACGAGGAGGTCAGCGCCGGCTGGCACTACCCCAACGTGCCCGGCGCGAGCGCGGAGACGTGGGCGGACGGGGTGGAGGTCAAGCTCGCCCACGACAACGGCTGGGACGTGCAGGTCCTGGAGGGCCTGCGGTTCACCAAGGCCCGGCTGCTGGACACCTGGGCGGACCGCCTCAAGCGCGCCCGCGAGCGCCTGGCCGCCGGTGGGATCGATGGGGCGGGCACGGGCGACGACACCGGCACCGGTACCGGCACGGGCGAGCACGTCGGTGCGGGCGATGGAGTGGACCCGCTGGTGCGCGCGGCCGCGGTCGCGGCGGTGCGCGCCATCCTCATCCAGGGCATCGGCGCCTTCGCCTCCCGCGGCCGGGAGACCACCCGCGTCGTCTGGTCCGCGCGCGAGGTCCCCGCCGAGGCCGCTGCCACCGTGGTGCGCCACGGGGAGGCGTTCGTCTACCGCACCCCCAGCCGCCAGGCGGGCGGGCAGGCCGCGGCGCTGTACCGCCCGGAGCTGGCCGCGCAGGTGTGGGCCCGCGGGCGCGCCCGGGTGCTGGAGTGCCCTGCCGCGCTGCCGCACCGCCCGGGAGCCCCGCGCCCGGTGGTCGGCGCGCTGCAGGTGGACCCCGCCCAGCTGCTGGCGATCAACGGCGACGCGATCTACACCACGAGCGTGCCGGCCTGGTCGCTGCCCACCGCCCACGGCGGCGGCGACGACGGCGCCGTGGGCCGGATGCGCCTGCAGGGCTGGCTGCCCTCGGTGAAGCTGCCGGCCACCGCCGCTGAGCGCAACGTGCTGCGCGGCAAAACCGAGGCCGCTGGCGTGAAGGCCGCGCTGCGCGGTTCCCTCCCCTGAGCTGTCTTGAGCGAGGTCCGGTTCGCAGGTCACGACAGCACCTGCACTGCAGAGCGTTCCCACCGTCACCGTCAGGGGCGGTGACGAGCTGGGGGTGTGAGGCCGGGTGGCGTCGCTCACGAACTGCGGGGACCAGCCGTGGTGCCGGCGGCCGCGCCGCGCACCGCGCTGACCCGGAGGCGCTCGGACAGGGCGAGGATCTCCTCGCGCAGGGCGTCGGGGGTGATCACCTCGAAGTCCCAGCCGAGCCCGGCCAGCATGCGGGCCATGCCGTCCAGGTGCTCCACGCGCGTCTGCAGGAGCACGCCGTCGACGTGCTCGCTCAGCCGTCCCACGCTCGGGGGCAGTCGCTCGCCCGCGTGCGCCAGGGTGGTCCGCAGCACGACGGCGACCTCGTGCGACCACCCGACCGCCGCGATGCCGGAGACGACGTGCGTCGTCGCGTCGAAGTCGGCGGGCACGACGTAGGAGCCGTCGTGGGAGCCGTCGTCCTGCCTGACTGAGGCGATGCGGTCCAGGCGGAATGTCCGCACGTCGTCGCGGCCGTGGTCGTGCCCGGTGGCGTACCACCGGCCGGCGTGGAAGACCAGGCCGTAGACGTCGAGCTCACGGCGCGACTGCTGCCCGTCCCAGGCGGTGTAGTCGATCACCACGGTGCGCCGCGCCTGCGCTGCCCCGGCCAGGTCGAGCAGCGTGTCGGCGCCGGCGGGAGAGCCGGCGTGCGCCGGGGTCGTGAAGCGTGCGCTCAACAGCAGATTGTCGAGGCGCCGGGCCAGGGTGCGCGGCAGCACGCGCGAGACCTTGGCCAGCGCGCTCGCCGTCGCCGCGTGCTCGGTGGTGGCCAGCCCCGCGCGTTCCGCGGCCCGCAGGCCCAGTGCGACGGCAAGCGCCTCGTCGTCGGTGAGCATCAGCGGCGGCAGCTTGTAGCCCGGCGAGAGCCGGTAGCCGCCGTACCTGCCCCGCTGCGCCTGAACCGGGATCCCGAGGTCGGTGAGGTGCTCGGCGTAGCGCCGGACGGTGCGCTCATCGACGCCGAGCCGCGCGGCGAGATCTCCGGCGGTGTGCTGCCCGCCCGCCTGGAGCAGCTCCAGCATCGCCAGCACGCGTGCGGTGGGGCGGGTCACGGCTCTTCTCCGGGCTGCCTGAGAAGAACCGTGAAGCACGTGCTGGATACCGGGCGGGGGCTGTCCACAAACCACCCTAGCGTTGCGGTCGTGAACACCACCTACGTCCTCGTCCCCGGCTTCTGGCTCGGCGCCCGGGTCTGGCGCGCCGTCGCGGACTCGCTGCGCGCACGCGGCCACGTCGTGCACGCCGTCGACCTGCCCGGCATGGGCGAGCGCGCGCACCTGGCCTCGCCGCAGACCGACCTGAACACCCACATCGATGACGTCGTGCACCTGCTCGAGCAGCACGACCTGCACGAGGTCGTGCTCGTCGGCCACAGCTACGGCGCCCTGGTGACGACCGGTGCGGCAGACCGCGCGCCGGAGCGCGTGGCCCGCCTGGTCTACATCGACTCCGGTCCCCTGCCGCAGGGCACGGCGCAGGCCGACTTCGAGGGACCCGAGGCGCGGGCGGCCAACCAAGAGCTGGTCGTGACACGCGGCGAGGGCTGGAAGCTGCCACCGCCGCCCTGGGCCGTGCTCGCCGCCGCGGTGCCCGAGGTCGACGAGGACGCCGTGGCGGCGCTGGTCGAGGGCTCGCAGCCGCAGCCCTGGCGCACCGCCACCCAGCCGGTCGCGCTCACCGGCGCCTGGCAGCGCCTGCCGCGCACGGGCGTGCTGTGCAGCTTCAGCCTCGAGCAGCTGCGGCAGCTGGCGCCCTCCTCGCCGGTGTTCGCGCACATGCTCGAGGGCGACTGGACCTACGTGGAGCTGCCGACGTGGCACTGGCCGATGGTGAGCCGGCCGGTGCAGCTCGCCGAGGTGCTGGAGTCGGTCAGCCGCTCGTCACCAACGTGATGACCGGGTACGGCCGGGCGCTGGCGCCCCGTTGCTTCACGCGAGAAGCGCCCTCATGGCGCCGGCCAGGACGTTCTCCCATGCCCCTCAGTCGCTCCAGTCGTTCCAGTGGCCTGTGACCGGCCGGCGCCGCGACTGTAGCCACCCTCGTGTACATCAGCTACCCTTGATGTGTACACAACAAGGAGGTCCGCCGTGAGCAAGACCCACATCGACATCGACGAGGACCTGCTCGCCCAGGTGGCCGCGATCACCGGGACGACGACCAAGCGCGAGACCGTCGAAGCCGCCCTGCGCGCGACCTTGCGCCAGGAGCGCCGCCGCGCCGCCGCCGAACGCCTGATCACCCGCGCCGAGGGCGGCTACTTCGCCCCGCTGCTGCAGGAGCACCCCAAGGACGCCGGCGAGGACGTCGAAGGACCGGCCGCCGGCGATCGAGCGCAAGGCGCTGCGTGAGCTTCCTGCTGGACAAGTCCGCCCACGCGCGCTGGCACCAACCGCTCGTGGCCGCCCGGCTGAACGACCTGTTGCGCGAGGACCTGCTGAGCATCGCTCGACCCAGCGTGCTGGAGATCGGCTTCTCCGCCCGCTCCCCCCAGGACTACCGCGAGGTCATCGCCGACGTCACCGAAGCCATGACCGTCATCGAGGTCAGCGCCCAGATCAGCGCCCGCGCGCAGGAGCTGCAGGAACGCCTCACCCACCGGGGCTGGCACCGGGCACCTGGACCGGTGGACCTGCTGCTGGCGGCCACGGCCATCGAGCACGAGTTGACGCTGCTGCACCTGGACAAGGACTTCGAGCTGATCGCCCTCGTCAGCTCGTTGCAGCAGGAGCGGGTGGTTCCGCGGGGCACACCCGCTGCGTGATCCCGTCGAGGCGCCCTGCGCTCGACCGGAGCGCTGCGCCGATCTCAGCGCCGTGCCGGCGATCGGGCGCGATCACGACGGCCGCCGCAGGTCCTGCAGCGTCGATGACCGCGCGGTCGCGCAGGGGTGGCGGGGCACGCCGTCGGCTGTGGTCGATCCTGCGGTGGGTGCGTGGGCGGGTCCGGTCGCAGGTCAGGGCTGCAGTTCGGTGCGTCGTCGGGTGAGGTAGGCGCGCTGGGCGTCGTTGCCGGCGGTGGTGATCGCCTCGTCGTAGGCGTGGAGGGCTTGCTCCCGGCGTCCGAGCCGGCGCAGCAGGTCCGCGCGGACGGCGTAGCGCGGGGGGTAGTCGGGCAGGTCCAGACCCTCGACGACGGCCAGGGCCTCGGCTGGTCCTTCGACCTCTGCCAGGGCGACGGCCCGGTTGAGGGCGACGATCGGGGTGGGCACCAGGGCGAGCAGGTGGTCGTAGAGAGCGAGGACCTGCGCCCAGTCGGTCTCCTGCGCGGTGCGCGCGTCGGCGTGCACCGCGGCGATCGCGGCCTGCAGCTGGTACGGCCCCGGCCGGGCGCGGCGCAGGCAGGAACGCACCACCTCCTGACCCTGCTCGATCAAGGCCCGGTCCCAGGTGGAGCGGTCCTGCTCGCCCAACGGCACCAGCGCACCACCAGGACCGGTGCGGGCGCCGCGGCGCGAGTCCGAGAGCAGCAGCAGGCCCAGCAGCCCGAGGACCTCGCTCTCATCGGGCATCAGCTCGGCCAGCGAGCGCGTCAGGCGCACCGCCTCGGCGCACAGCTCGGCACGCACCAGCTCCTGTCCCGAGCTCGCCGAGTGCCCCTCGGTGTAGATCAGGTACAGCACCGCCAGCACCCCGCGCAGCCGCGCCGGCAAGTCCGCCTCGTGCGGCACCCGGTAGGGGATGCCGGCATCGCGGATCTTCTTCTTCGCCCGCACGATGCGCTGGGCCATCGTCGCTTCCGGCACCAGGAACGCCCGGGCGATCTGCGGGGTGCTCAAGCCCCCCAGCAGCCGCAGCGTCAAGGCCACCTGCGCCGCCGTGCTCAGCGCGGGGTGGCAGCAGGTGAAGACCAGCCGCAGCCGCTCATCGCGCACAGCACCCTCCTCAGTGGGCTCGGCCGGGGCGTGCAGCAGCGCGGCCTCGCCTTGGCGCCGAGCGCGGGTGGACTCGCGCCGGTGGCGGTCCACCGCCCGGCGGCGGGCGGTGGTGATGATCCACCCCGCCGGGCTGGGGGGCAGGCCCGTGGTGGGCCAGCGCTGCACCGCGGTGGTGAAGGCCTCCTGCACCGCCTCCTCGGCGGCGTCGATGTCACCGAGGAGGCGGATCAGGACGGCGACCGCACGGCCGTGCTCGGCGCGGAAGACGCTCTCGACGTCCTCGACGCCGACTCGCGGCGCTGACGTGGATCCGTGGTCGGGCGCAAGCTCGGGCACGGGGTCGGGCACGGGGCTCAGCCCAGGAAGGGCTGCACCTCGATGGGCAGGGTCGTGGCCCTAGCCGCCTTGCGTCCCCACTCCAGGGCCGCGTCCAGGTCCGCGGCCTCGATGACGCAGATCCCGCCCAGGTGCTCCTTGGCCTCGATCCACGGCCCGTCGGTCAGCAGCACCTCCTGCCCCTCCTCCCCGCCGAGGCGCACCACCGTGGCCGACTCCGGCCCGTGCAGAGCGCCGGCGAAGACCCACGCCCCGGCTGCGCGCAGCTCCTCGTGCAAGGCGGCCACGTCCGCACCGATGCGCGCCATGGCCTCGGGCGCGGGTCGCTCACCGGCGGGCTGGATCACGCTGAGCAGGTACTGGGTCATGGCTCCTCCTGGTGCCCCGGGCCGGTCCGGTGCCGGCGCTCAACCTCTACACGAACGCCACCGGTCTGGATCGACACCTCACCGGGACAGAGTTCGCCGGGTTCGAAGCATCCGGCTTTGCCGTGCTGCGGCGCGCCCGCAGACAGCGCCCTCAGGGCATCGGGTCACCGCGCTGCGCCGGCGCGGTGACCCGATGAGCTGCCGCGCGGCCGCCCTGATCGCTCTGGGCGCCGCGGCGTCTACGGCTGGCGCGCGCGGCCGTAGTGGGGCAGCTCCATCAGGCCGGGCAGTGCATCGCCCACCGCACCTTCTGACAGCGGGACGGGGCGGTGGGCGCGCTGCCACCAGTGCCGGCGCGGGGCGCGCGGTGCACGCGGCTGGTCCGGCTCGGGCTGCACGTTGAGCGGGGCGCTGAGCGGGATGCTGGGCGCCGGCACCGGGGTGTGCTCGTGCGGCTGGAAGTTGCCGGCCAGGGCGGCGGCGGCGTCCATGTAGGCGTCGCGCACGTCGGAGCCGGCGGTGTCGATGCTGACGTGGACGCCGTCGGCCAGCGCCGCGGAGTACGGCACGAGGACGACGGAGCCGCAGCGGCGCTGGAAGTGGTCCATCAGCGACTCCACGTGCACGCCCCCGCCGCGCCGGGCGCGGGCCAGGGCGCTGTCCTTGCCTGAGCGGGAGACCATGACGGCGCAGGCGCGCTTGACCAGGTCGTGGTGGCCGAGCTCCTCGAGGAAGTCCAGGGCCTGGGAGGAGCGGGTGGCGGCGTCCAGGTTGGTGCCGGCGACGATGACCAGGTCGTCGACGGTGTCGAAGGCCTTGGGCATCTCGTGCACGCCGCCCGGACCCATGTCGGTGATGACGATGTCGTGGAAGCGCATGAGCACCTGCAGGGCCTGGGCGTGCTCGGCCTCGCCGAAGGGGCCAGCGGCGCGGGAGTGGTCCGCCCGGTACAGGTGCAGGCGGTGGCTGCGCACGGCGTAGTGGCTCAGCTGCCGGATGGACTGGATCGGCCGGCGGTCGTTCTGCTGCAGCATCTGCTGCAGGCTGAGGTTGTCGACGGTGGCGAAGCGGTGCAGCAGGTTGCCGGCCACGGGGTCGCAGTCGACGGCCGCGACGGAGTCCTCGCGGACGGTGCTGAAGACCTGACCCAGCAGGCCGGTGGTGACGGTCTTGCCCACACCGCTGCCGAAGGAGATGACGGCGATGTGCCGCCCGTCGCGCAGGGGCCGGCGGATGCGGGCCAGCAGGTTCTCGTGCTCGATCTGCTGGCGCGTCGGGGAGGGCATCACCCGGCCGGCGGTGACGCGGGCCGTGGCGCCGCGCCAGCCGCTGCGGGGGCGGGTGGTGTCCGCCAAGACGAGCGGAGCGGCATCGCGCAGCGTCGCTTCGCGGTAGCGGCGGATGAAGTCCTCGTCCTCCGCGCTGGTGTCCACCGCGGCGTTCCCGGCCGGCGTGATGGGTGGTTCGACCAAGCTCTCCTCTGGCTCCTGCCCGCCCCGGGGGGCCGTGCGCGCCTGGGCCTGCGGCGTGGCGAGGAGCTGGCGCACGGGGGCTTGCGACTGCTGCACGCCCGGCCAGGTCAGCTGCTGCAGCTCCTGCTCGACGAGGTGAGCATCGACGGCGCCCATGAAGCTCGACGACTCCTCCTGCGTGCCGTCGTCTACTTCCTCGCTGCCCTCGAGGAGCTCGTGGACGACGTAGCTGCTGACTTCAACGCCCTCGACGTCGTCGCCGTGCACGGATTCCCGGGTGGCCCCACCGTCCGAAGCGCTGAGCGCGGCGTCCCGGTGGCGGACGACAGGCCCGTCCTCGCTGCGCTCGTCGGTGCGCGGGTCCTGCACCGGCGAGGTGGGCGCACCCTGCGCGTGTTCGCGCTCGTGCACCTGCTCACGCGTCTCAGCGCCCTGAGCGCTTACCGCTTCCCCGCACTCGATGACGTCGACGTGCGGGGCCGCCCGCGGCAGAGACGTGGCTGCCCCCTGAAGCAGCCCGACGCTCCCCTCGGCGTCGACGTCGCCTCCAGTGCCCTTGTCAGCCCAGCGGTCGGCGTCGACGCGGGCGCCGGTGGTGGAGACCGGATCCGCCGGAGCGCTGAGGCGGTGCAGGCGACCGACCAGGGTGCCCGGCTGGGCCGCGGCCGGTGATTCGGCGGTCACCTCCAACGGGTTGGCGGCTGCAGCGCGCGAAGACTGACCACCAGCCGCTCCGGCAGGCTCTACCGCTGCGACGGCGATCGCTGCAGCGCGGGCGGTGCTCGCCTGAGGGGCCGAGGCGTCCGCCGGCTCCTGCTCGCTCTGCTCACGCTGGTCCTCGACTGGCTGAGCGGCGGCCGACTGCTGCTTCTGCTGCTGGCGCTTCAGCTCGGCGCGCTGGCTGGCACGCACGCTCGCGGCGGCCGTGGTGCGCGTGCGCGAGCTCGGCATGCGCGGCGGGCGTCGAGCCGTGGTGACCTCGACCGCTGCTTCTTGCTGCTCGGTGGACTGCCGCGCGGAGCTCTCACGCCCGGCAGCAGGCGCCGCCGGCGCGCTCGAAGCGCCCTCACCTAGCCGCGGTGCCCTGCGCGGACCGCCGGAGTCACCACTCCGCGGGGCCGCGCGCAGCCCGGGGGCTCGACGTGCAGGTCGAGCAGGCTGCACGCTGGAGGCGGACTCGGCGAGGGCGTCGTGGTCCGGGTGGGCGGTCCTGGAAGCTTCAGTCATGACGTCCTCCGAGACGTACGGCAGTCGCTGGTGGGGTGAGGCGGTCGTGCAGGCTCCGCGGATCGCGGCTTCGCTGTGGGCCGCAACGCGCGTACCGGCCTCTTCACTCTGTCAGAGTAACGGTCACTACGCTAGGAGGGTGACGACGCCCCAGGTCGACCCTTCCGCACCCACCGTGGCGGGCCACCGTCTCGGCGTCCTGGACTCTGCGCCGACGGGCCTGGCCGACACGGCGCGGAAGGCGCGCATCACCACGCTCAGCACGTCGGCCGTCGCGGACGCAGATGCATCGCAGCAGGCGCCCACGCTCGCCACACCGCTCCCGCTAGTGTTGACCGGGCACACCGCCGGTCTGCAGTGCGACTCCTGCGGTGGCACGCGGATCGTGCTCATGCCGGAAGACGGGCGATGGAGGAAGTGGATGGCCAGCGGCGCCTCCGGCGGCGGCCGTGGCAATGCCCTCGTCCTGCAGCGGATGCGGTACCTCTTCGAGAATCACGTATCGCCCAGCACGAACGAGCCGCTCACCGGAAAAGAAATCTCACAGCGCGCCGCTGAGCTCGGGTACAACTTGAGCACTTCTTACATCCTCTCCCTGCGCAACGGCTCAAAGACCAACCCGAGCCTGGAAGCGCTCGAGGCCCTAGCAGCAGTGTTCGGCGTGGAGATCAACTACTTCTTCACCGCTGACGCGTCCACCAAGGCACACAAGCCCTCTGCAGCAGAGGAAGCCCTGGCCGCCGCGATGCGCAACGAGAGCGTGCGCGACATCGCGCTCAACGCGGCGAGGATGACACCGCAGACGCAGCGGACCCTGGCTAAGATCGCCCGGGAGCTCAGCCAGTTGGACATCATCAAGCACGGTGGAACCCCCGAAGAAAAGCAGTCGTGAATCCTTCGGCCTTCCGCACGGAAGGTTCCGCGAGGTAGCACCCTCCTAACCGCAATTTCCCTTCGCACGAGCGGCGCCACCATCGTCAACGCGAGCGGTGAGCGCCCATCGTTGAGCAGCGGACCCGTCCGTGCTCGTGCCGGTGCCGCGAGCACCCCAGCACGCCGGGGTCCTGCCGCCGCTCCCGGGTCGGGGCGCTGACCTGCCAGCGTCCCTCCTCGCAGCGGCTTCGGGGTGGGCGATGCGCAGCCGAAGGTCGCGCGCGAGTCGACGGGCAGCTCCTCGTGCGCGCCGACGGCGAAGGATCCCAGTGCCCGACCCGCACGGCACGCGCGCCGATCACGGCGGTGAGAAGGCTCAGTGCGGTGGCAGTGACGGTGACGGTGGCAGTGGTATAGGGGACCTCGGGGCTCGCCGGACCCGAGGTGACAGTCGCAGGACGCGATGCGGACCGCATCGGGCACGCCGGAGTGGCCAGCAGGGCGGCGCGGGAGAGTTCGGGTGGGCGCTGTGCGCGCGCCGGCGCCGGGGACGGCGAGGAGCACGGGTGGAGCACGGCAGATCTAGTGCAGCGGCACGTACACACCGGCCACGATCACGGCGCCGAGCAGGGCTCCGACGATGACCTGGCCGGTGGTGTGGTCGCGCAGGCGCACTCGAGCCCAGCACGTCAGGGTGATCACCACTGCGCCGACGAGGGCGGCAGGGGCTCCGAGGACGTCGGTCAGGACGACCAGCGAGCCGCCCATGCACCCGGCGTGGACGGAGATCTTCCACCAGACGTTGATGAGCACGAAGGGCGGGATGGAGGCGATGATCGCGACCAGGACGACGAGGAGCTGCGTGGGCGCTGCCCAGGTGCGCAGGAGCAGCAGTCCGAGCACGCTGGTGCTCAACCCGAAGAGGATCGGCACCAGGCGCTGGTGGCGCAGCCGGATGTGCCGGTCGCTCCAGCGGCCCAGGCGCACACCGAGCAGCACGAAGGCGTAGGGCACCACCGCGGTGAACATGCCGGTGAGCACCGCCCAGCGCAGCGCCTGAGCGGCGCTGGAGGTGACGTGCCAGGCCACGACGAGCTGGGTGGCGAGCATGACCCAGGGCGGGGCGAAGACGTCGGAGAGCACCACCGCGGCTCGCGTCGACCAGGTGGGTGCGCTGGTGGAGGTGCCGGTGGCGTCAACGGACACTTCGAGCGCCCTTCGCCCTCGCCCCAGCAGAGCGCACGTGGCGCTGCGCGTGGTTTCGCTCGTGCTGGACGACTTCGGCCAGGTCGACGGCCTGCGGGTAGACAGCTGCGAGGCGTTGCAGCATCGGCCCGTCATCGTGCTGGGCGGGCGCTGAGGGGGCGGAGGGTTCCCGGCCGTCGAGCTTGCGCCGCCGGGCCAGCTCGATGCGGGTGGCCAGCAGCAGGGCCTCGTCGTCGCGCTGAGCGTGCAGCAGCCGGCGGGCGTGGGCCTCGTCGTCCTCGTGCATCCACTCGGTCAGGTCGCTGATGCCGTCGCTGATCTCCCGCTCGCGCCGCAGCAGGCGTGCCCGGGGGTTCAGCACCACCAGCCCCGCGCTGGAGGACGGGCTGGCTGCGCGCAGCGCGCGCGCCATGTCACGCAGCAGGCTCGTGCGCGTCAGGTTCGCCGTGCGCTCCAAGTGCGGCAGCAACCACGACGGCGGAGAGGTGTTGCGGCTGCGCCACTGGCCGTAGCAGATCGCGGTGAACGCCACGACCAGGGCGAGGTTGCCGACGTTGGCCGTCGCTGCGCTGAGGACAGCGCCGTTCCCCGAAGCCAGCACCGCGCCCAGGACCCGGCTGAGGCCGTAGGTGATCGCCCCGGCACCACCGATGGCCAGGACGCTCATGCCAGCGCGCTGAGCGGTGGGCTCACGGGTCTGGTGCCGAAAGCGCAGCGCCTGTCGGGTGAAGGCGAGCGCGGAGTTCAGGAAGTACCCCATGAACACCAGCCAGTAGATCAACCCGCTGTGGCCACCCAGGCCGTTGTCGCGTTCGAGCATGGCGCTGGGGTCGTTGTTGACGTGGAAGCAGACCTGCAGGAGGAGCGCGACCACCAGCCACCGGCGCGAGATCCACTCCGAGACACTGCGCAGCCGGTAGCGCGGGGACGTGCCGGCGAGCAGTTCGGCTTGCACCATGGCCTGCCGGATGGGTACCAGGCCGACCAGGTGCTTGACGTGGTCCGTCACGCCGGGCCGGCCGGTCGCGCTGTCCAACGCCCGGGTGATCGGCTCCAAGCTCAAGGTCAACGCGATCGCTGCGGCACCGATCACCCACAGCAACCGCAGGGTGTTGTCCTGCCGGCGCGTGCGCGGCTCACCGCTGCGCCGCGCGCGCAGCACGAGCGAGAGGAGCCAGGCGGCCGTCACCCAGCACAGCAGGGCGATGCACAGCCGCGGGATGCTCACGCCTGCTCCTCCTCGATGCCGAGCATGGCGCGCACCCGCACGCCGGCGAGCGCCGAGGACGGCGAGCGGGGAGCGGAGACCTGCATCGGTCGCAGGCGCATTCCCAGGTGGGTCGCCAGCAGTTCGGCGTCTCGTTCAGCGGGGTCGCGCCACTCACCGCGCGCCAGGATCGACTCAGCTGGTGCCGGCTCGGTGGCCAGGATGCGCCGCGCGGTGGCGGCGGAGACGCCTTGCAGGTGGTGGTTCAGGCCGCACTGGTGGTCCAGGAGCATGTGGGCCAGCTCGTGCAGGATGTTGTGCGCCCGGCCTTCGTGCCAGGCCGCCTCGTCGACCAGCAGCAGGTCGTGATCGCTCCTGCGCAGCCAGGCAGCGCGTGCGTCGTCCTTGCCGGTGATCGAGCGCACCTGGTGGCGCGAGACGTAGCTGACGATGATCTCGCGCCCCGTGCGCTGCTCGACGACCTCGCGCAGGTCGCTGACGTCGGCGTCGGCGGGCAGCGCCAGGGAGTCAGCCAGGCGGCGGCACCGGGGACTGGCCAGGACGTCTCGTGCGCGCAGGTACAAGCTCAAGGCTCGATCACCCAGGGTGGTCCAGGTGCTGCGGGTGGTGCATGAACGCATGGTCGGGGGGTCTCCATGACTCGACGAACCCGCGCAGTATGCACACGTCCTGGCGAGCGAGCGAAAACTGTGAGACCGCTTCCAAGGCTTCCTAGGGCTGCTCGCGGTCTGTGTCGGTGCCCTCTGCTGGACCGGGGCTTTGGGCCGCGTCGGACGTGCTGGTCGGCTCGCCGTGGTGTCGGGACCCGCGTCGACGCAGGGGGTCCTTCGCCCGCAAGGCCTCCACGGACTCCAGCCCCTCGATGGTTGAGCGCAACACCTTCAGGCCTTCCGTGCTGAGGTTGGTCGCTCGCAGCAGCAGGTCCTCGATGCCCCGCTGACGCATCGTGACCAGCAGCTCCAGTTCCGCGCTCGTGCGGGCAGCCACCTCATCGCCCTCGAGGAAGTACTTCGGGTCGACGCCGAAGAAGGCGGCGATGGCGGTGATCTGGTCGAAGCCGGGGTTGCGGCTAGCACCGGAGCGCAGGCGCGACAGGTGGGACGGCGTGATGCTCACCGCACCGGCTTCGTTGATGCCGTCGGCGACTTCGCGCAGGGAGTACTGCCGGCCACTGGGGTGGCGAACGTGGTCGAACAGTTGATCGAGCCGTGCGGCGAACACCCCTGGGTCATTCGGGGGTGCCATGCGTCCTCCATGCCCGTTGAGGTCACCGTCGTCGTCGGCTCCGACACGTTAGGGCCTCACAGCGGAGCGTGCTGAAGCCTGCCACACACCGGCTGCTGCGACGCTCAACCAGAGTCGTGCATAGATGCACGACAGGTCTATGGTGGTGCATCGTGAGGCACGGCTATGCGCACCCCCTTCCCTCAACCGGTCCCCGGACACGCAGCAGGCCCGTCTCGACGCAGGTCGCAGGTCACCTCCTCGACCCGTCAGCAACCACAGGAAGGTGACGCCCCCTCTCCACCTGCACCACCCAGCGCAGCGGGTGGAGCAGGCCCACCACTCCAGCTCGGCGGCTCACCGCGCCACCAGTCGCCACCTGCACGACGACCCGACCCCAGGAGGAAGGGAGGACCGTGTCCCGCAGCACCACCAGGCCCAGCGCCCACCGCGAGATTGAGCGGTTGGTCGACGAACTGGACCTGCCGACCCCCTACGCGCAGGACACGTGGTTGGAGACAGTCAGCCGTCGCCTGGGCCACCCCATCTACTGCAGCCAGATGCCGCCGAAGCTCCTGCGACTGCTCAGGCTCGTCCACTCCGAGCGCATCACCGGCCTCACCCTCACCTACCGCGACGGCTGGTTGATCCTGCTCAGCGCCGACCTGGACGACCTGCGCCGACACGTGGTGCTCGGCCGGGAGCTGGAGCGCATCTGCTCCGGCGAGGTCCCGGCCGGCGATGACCCCGAGACCAACACCGACGTCTCCCAGGGCCTGTTCACGCTGCTGGGCCTGGTGGAGTCGACGCAGGGCGATCGGCAGCGAGCGGGGACTACGACCTCAGCCACGAACAGTGCGTCGAACGCGCAGGGAGGCCGCTGACGAACAGGTCGCTGGTTGCGCACCTGCGCTGCAGGCTCCAGCACGTACGCGCAGTTGCACGCACGACTGCTCTGACGCCTTCACGACCACGTGGCAGGGCTTCACGAGCTCGCCGGTGCAACCGCCGCGACCGCCTCTGCTTGCCGTGGTGAGCGCACCGCAGCTGCGGCCGCACCAGCTGGTACAGCCGTTCTCCGATCCGGCCAGCGCCCCGCACGCTCACCTGTCGATCCGACGTCCGCGTCTCACGCGGCGGTGGCTGATCGAGCAGTGCCACGAGGCTGCGGATCGCCTCGCCACGCGACTGCCCTGAACGCCCACCGCCTCCTCGAGGACGTGCTCGAGGCCGACGACGAAGCCCCGCTGAGTCCCACTGCGCTGGCTGCCCTACTGCTGGAGATCGCCGGCCAGCTGCACCGCGCGCAGGCAGCACCTCTGGTTCGCACCGGCGCTCTGGCCCACCTGGCACGACGGTGCGCGCACGGCAAGGACCCGAGCCTGCACGAGCGCTGAGCGCGCAGGCGGTGTTCAGCGGACAGGTGCGATTGAGCTGGCAGGCCGCGCAGGTCCTGCCGACCGTGCGTTCACGACCGAGGGTGCTGGCGGTCGGCGCAGGGCCCGGGCCGCAGGAGGCAGCGACCGACGGCACTGCTCGCCGACGGCACCGAAGGCTGCTCCAGAACAGACCCGCAGCCACTGACAGCACCGAACACTAGCAATCTATTAATAAATTCCCTCACCGGTTGCGGTCGTCTTCTACTGACAGTTACCGTACTCGTACCAAGCGGTTCAACCGGGACAGCGACCCGGCCACCACCGCCGAGCCCAGCGACGAGGAAGTGACCCCATGGGTGACGTGGATGCCGTGCTCATCGGCCCGCAGGGGAACCTGCGCTCGGTGCGCATCCCCCGCGATGACGAGCAGTTCCTCCTCGACGGCTTCTTGCAGGTTCTGAAGACGGATGCGGTCGACGTGATCGAAGCGTCGGACGAGGTGGACCTGTGGGTCGAGGTCTCTTGGCGCGCAGGGCCGGCGCTCAACATGGCCGCGACCGCGGCCGTGCAGGCTTTCAACCCGCACCTTCAGGACGTGGTGCCCGTCCACGGTGCTGCGCTGTTCACCAGAGGGCCGGACGAGCACGGCGAGACGCAGTCGCTGTCGGCTTCCAGCCTGGCCGCCGTGCTGCACGTGCTCTCCGTCGTCGAGCGGGTCCGCCACGCCCCTGACGCGAACGCCTGACGCTGCAGTCCCGCCGGTCCCTCGTACCGGCCGTTCGTACCGACCACACCCACCGACCACACCCACCGGCTACCCGTAACGACTGCACGCAACGCTTCGCCGGCGCCGCCTCCCCGAGCCCTCCTCTCCCGAGAAGTCCAGGTGACGTGATGAACGACATTCCCGACCCCCGCCAGCGCTGCACCGGCATCGACGACTCCCCCAGCGCCGCGCGCCAGGCGATCCACCGAGAAACCACCTCGGAGGCGGTCACCGGTGACTCAGCGCACCGGCTGCACACGCGCACCAGCGCCCCTGTGCTCGTCGACGTCGAGCAGAGCGCGGGACTGCTCAGCGCCAGCCTCAACGCGCGCTGGCCGCAGACCTGCTTCACCGTCTCCCCCGGCCGCGGTCGACACTCCGCCCTGCAGCTCCTGCGCGCCGCGCAGAGCCAGGAGAGCGGCACCGTCTGCGCCCGGGGCACCGCCAGCGGTGCGCACCGCGACGCGGTGCGCTGGGACGAGGGCCCGGTGCTGAACATCAGCTGGGTTGACGGCCCGCGCCCCTGCGAGGTCGAGGCGGTGGCCGACCTCTTCCTCGGCCTGGAGCACGACCCCGCCAGCGAGCGCATCTACCTGCGCGAGAGCCTGCTGGCGCGACCACAGGCCGGCACCCTGCCGCGTCTGGTGCGCTTCGAGGTGACCGCGGTGCGCACCGAGCACCGCTTCAGCCGGCAGTACCGCACCGACCTGCTCAGCTGCATCGGCGTGCTGCAGCACGCCACGTCCGTGAGCTCGACCGGTGAACCGGAGCGCGAGCGCGTGGCTCTGCAGACGCCCTGGGGGCCCTTCATCGGTACCCAGGCGCACCTGGTGACCTACCTGGCGGCCTTCCTCACGCCCGTGCAGGCCCGTCAGGCCGCCGGCATGGACCCCACCGACGCCCTCGCCTTCCTGCGGTGGCTGGCGTGAGCGGGCAGCGACGGGGTCCGGTCCGGGTGCGGCCGGGGGCCCGGAGGTGCTGATCACGATCACGCACGCGCCGGGTGCGCAGACCCGTCCGCTGGTGCGCGAGACGCTCGCCTGCTGCGCTCGCGCACTTCTCAGCCGCCGGGAGGACCCCTCGCTGCTGCCCGAGGTGCTCATCGTGGACCGCGAGAGCGCCCCGCCCCCTCCCAGCACCGGCGCCGCTCCCGGTGAGCCCGAGGACGGCTACGTCACCTCGGCGCTGCGCGGCCCGCTGCAGCGCCTGCTCATCACCGCAGGATCACCTCGGGCTCCCGAGGGCCCCGGCGCCAGCACCGCAGCGGTGCGCACCTGGCAGGCGCGCACGCTGGGGATCATGGCGCTGATGGCCGCGCGTGCGGTGGACCTGACCGTGTACCTGCCCGCCGGCGCGCGCCGGCTGCGGGAGCTGACCGAGCCCAGCGCGCGAGACGACCGCTACGCACGACTTCGCCCCGGCACGCGGCCGTGGCGCAGCTGCACGCGCAGCCGGTCGAGCTCGTCGACCACGCCGTCGTCGCCCTGGCCCTGCCCCAGCGCCGGCAGGGCGAGCCTTGGCGCGTGGGCCAGCGCGTGGAAGGGGTCGCCGGCTGCTGGCTTGCCGACTCCCGCAGCTGGGAGAGCACCGCCGGCTTCAACGCCGCCCGCAGCGCGGCCAGCGCCGCGGCGCTGCGCGGACTGGGCGGGCGTCCTGGCGCCGCCGCGCTGGTCGTGATCGAGCGCAGCGGGGCGTGGACCGCCTTCGAGGTGCCGGCGCAGGCTGCGGCGCTGTCCGCGTAAGGGCCGCTCAGCCGCTGCGTGCGGCGGTCGCGGGCACGCTGGGTGAGCGGGACGGGCACTACACTGCGGCTCGGGTGGTGCCCGGACCGACGAAGGCGCTGTCAAGGGGCACGGATCCTGTCGTCGCTGGGAGGACCGTGCACCAGCAAACCGTGAGGGCCCCAGGTGCGGCTCGGCACGGGGTCGAGGGATGCGTTTCGCTGGCGCTCGAATCTCGACTCGCGGCACCTTCGTCGGCCCCGGCACCATCCGTGCCACCGCCCGCTGCACGCCTACGACGAGGACCGACCCCGATGCCTGAGGCCAGCTCCCGGCGCACCCCTGACCCCGCCGCGGTCCAGGCCCACGTCGAGCGCCTCGTCCCCCTGGACGACGAGGCGCTCGCCGGCGGCTTCAGCGACCACTTGTGGTGGCTGACGAGCGTCGTCACCGCGGACGGTGAGCCGGTGCACGACATCTCCGACGACGAGCTCGCCGAGCAGGCGGCCTACCGCACACCGGCGCTGGCGGCGCGGGTTCTGAAGGCCGCGCGTCGGGCGCAGCAGAGCGTGCGCGAGACCGTGCCGCGCCAGGTGGAGGAGGACGAGCAGGCCTGGCAGCGGCGGGTGCGGCGCTACCTCAGCCACCTCGAGCGCGAAGAGGTGATCCTGCAGACGGTCCTCGCCGGTCTGAAGGCGCAGCGCGGCATCCTCATGACACCGCGCAACCCTCGCCGACGCGCTGAGCACCGCCTCGCTCAGCTGAACCTGGCCCAGGACCTCCCCAAGGGCACGATCGTGGAGCTCACTCAGCAGGAGAAGCGCGCCGCCAAGCGACGCTGAGCGCTCGCACCTTCACGGCCGCTGACCAGCGCAGGCCCGGCTCCCGCCTGAGGAGCCGAGCCTGCGGTGCAGCCGATGCGCACCGTCGTGCTCTCCTCACCCGCTGATGGGCTGGGAGCGGGGTGCCTTCTCGTCGTCATCGCTGAGCAGCTCCCGCAGCAGCCAGCGCAGCTCAGCGATGACGCCGTCGTCATCGTCGGAGTCCTCGAGGGCTCCGCTTGCCCGCTCACCGCCGGAGTCGTGCTCCTGGGCTTCTGTCTCGTCGTTCGCGGCTGAGCCGTCAGCCGACTGCTGGGTCGAGGGGCCGGGAGCGTCAGGCAGCAGGGAGGGGTCCGGCTCGCCGATGCGGTACATGAGCACCTTGCCGGCGTGGTCCTCCTCGACTAACAACTCCTTTCACTATGACGGCGGCAGCTTGCGGTAGCAGATCAGCGCGCAGGCCAGCTGCAGCAGCCCCAAGTGTAGATCCGTCGCCACGACGTCACCCAGGTGCTGCCGCTGGTCGATGCCTTGCCGACCGTTCGCGGAGTTCACGGCCGGCCCTGCCTGCGTCCGCGCTACGTCTACGCCGATCGCGGCTACGACCTCGACGTCTACCGCCGCGCACTACGACAATGTGGCATCGTGCCGTGCATCGCCCGCAGGGGCGTCGGGCAAGGCTCAGGCTTCGGGCGCACTCGCTGGGTGGTGGAGCGGATGTTCACCTGGCTGCACCAGTTCAAGCGACTGCGGATCTGTTACGAGGTTCGGGGGAATCTACACGTAGGGCTGCTGCAGCTGGCGTGCGCGCTGATCTGCTACCGCAAGCTGCCGGCGTCATAGTGCAAGAAGTTGTCAGACACCACCGCAGCGCAATCACCCGATCCGCTGCCGTAATTAGATCAGGAGCGTCGATGCGCTCAGGCGGAGGCTCCGCATCGGGGGCAGGGAACGGTGTAAGCGCTCCCGCCTGGATGCCAATCCTTGCGGGGGCCAAGACCTCCGCAACCACAAGACCCAGCGCTCATCATCTTGTTGCCGAGTCGGATAATGCACACTCCCGCCACCATGAACGCCGCACCCGTGGCCGCCGCACCGATGAGCCCCGCGGCGGCATTGAGGGATGGATCTTGCACGGACAAGTACACGCTGGCGAATGCACCCAGGGCCGACAGGAGACCGGCAGCGAAGACGCCGACTCCCACCAGCAAGACGAGACATCCCATGGACGCAGAGCCTTGCGCCTCAGCATCCAGATTTGCTCCTCTCACAGGATTTTTCCGCGCGAGCGCCGTGAGACGGGCCTGCGGGAAGCGTGCTCGAGTGCACTCGAGGCCAACCCAGCGACGACAGCAGACTGCCTCACGCAGGGCTCATCCCTGCTTGGTGAGTCTTCCTTGGAATTCTATTGAGCTGTTGCTCGTGCTCCGGTAGTCGAGGGTCCCGTCGGGGTTGGCCTGCAACGTCACGTACACGGGATCGAGGCACTGTCCGTTCGGCGCCTGCTCGGTGATTCTCTCGATGAGGTCGATGCCGCTCCGGTCGATGCGCACGAGGTTATAGGTGGCTCGACAACCGAGGGTCGGAAACGCACCTTCGCCGGAGAAGGTGCCGGCACCGTCCGAGCGGAAGGTGACGTCGGCGGTCCAGCTGCCGTAGCCGGCTTGTTGGACTTCACCCACCCACCGACCGGAGATTTGCTGGAGCGCCTGCGCCGCGTTCGCCGACTGTCCAGCGCTGATCGGAGCGGTGACCGACGGGTGCGTGTACGACCAGTAACCCAATCCGCCTACTCCTGCAATGGTGGCCACCGAGGTGACCGCGAGGAGGACACCGGCCAGGTGCCGACCTCGCCGGATCGCTCTCGGGATCACGACCGTCACGCCCGCCTCCTGCCCTGGCCGAGGAGCCAGGTGACCGGAGCACTAGGGTCGTCGTTCTTAACTCCGGTGGCCGCTCGACCGCTTCGCCGCACAGTGACCGTGAAGGCATCCAAGGCACTGACCACGAAGTAGTCGGCGTAGGTGAAGCTGTTCTCGATGAGCGCGACCAAGCTTCGTTGACCCCCCACGTCGATGAGCCACCGGCGTGCCGCGGCTGAGTATGCAGCGCGATCCGCAGCATCCGCTTCTGCATGCAGGCTCTCATAGGGATGCGGAACTGACGGCGACCGCAAGAGAGCGTCAGCCTTTGTGATGACTACGGAGACGGAGGCGTCGAACTTCCGCCCGGGCTTCAACTTCAACGCCTCGCGCAATGCTTGGCCGAATCGACTGAAGACGTCCTCTGGTTCCACCACTGATGCCGTGACGTTCTCGAGGACCTCCGACCCGGCGAGCCGGCGGATGCTGTCGAGCGCGAAGGGGTCGATGATGAAGACCACCCCCCTCGTGAGGGCCAGGAAATTGGAGTGGTCGAGGCCGCTGCGGTGCTCGAACCGTTCGCCGGCCGAGTCGTACAAGTAGAGCAGTCGTTTTCGCATCCCTGCACCGCCCAAGTAGACGGTGTAAGCGCGCAGCGAAACGCCGGGCAAGGTGGGGTTGATGCGGTTCAAGCTGGCGTTCTCGAGCGCCTTGCGAGCTGCCACGTATTGCTGCTTGGCGCCCTCGTCGGCGAACTCGAAGATCAAGTCACCATCCGATGACCTGGCCTGTGACTCCAGCCTCGCGGTGGCCGCCATCATGAACACCGTCTTGCCCGCCGCGGTCCCCGCGACGACGGGCACGTGGAACGTCGGCGTGGTGTTGACCTTGGTCGGCAGGGCTGCGTTGCACTGCTCGCGCTGGCACCGCGCTGCTAGTTTCCACTTGCCACCCGCCAGCAGGGTGGGCAACGAGTTCCCGCAGCGGCAGGTACGCCGGAAGACCCCGAGCGTCCCAGGCACCAGGTTCCGGTGCATCGTCGGCCGGTGAGGTGGGCAGTGCGCACACAGGTAGGCGGGTTTGGCGATGCGCTCATGGCAACTGGGACACTCCAGCGTGATCCCGCGGACCCGCAAGGATATGGTTTCCGCGATGCGCAGGACGAAGGCCGTCGTCGCCGCAGCGGCGACCACCAGGAGCAGGACGATCCAGAAGACGATGGAGATCACGGCGGTGAGCAGGCCTGCTGCTGCAGCGCCCGCAGCGAGGCCGACGGCGCCACCCACGATGGGACCGGCGAGGAGAAGCTTCGCGATCTTCGAGTCGTAGCGACCCCAAGCGCTGAGCACCTGCGACATCAGCGCACCACGCTCTCGGTGCATCCACCCGGCTCGCGGGTCGCCGGACGAGCCGCTGGAGAAGACCCGGGCCCACGAGTGACGAGTGGCGGTCTGCACCACGACCTGGTAGTCGCGGAGCACTGGACCGAGGAAGTAGCTGCGGTAGGCCGAATCGTGCCGACGGCGCGGATCGTCGGACGGCTCGACACCAATCCTGTCGATGGGCGCTGAGCCGGCGAAGACGCCCGAGGACGCCGAGGCGTACTCGACGAGCACCAGCACTCCGGCGATCACCGCGGCCACGGCGCCGGCCAGGGGAGCCAAGACCGCGAAGGAGAACCAGAGCACGAGCAGGGCCAGGTAGAGCCCGATGAAGAAGACGATGAGGTAGCCCACGTCAGGCGTCCGTCCTTCGCCGGCGGAAGATTCGGTTGAAGGCGCTCGGTCGCTCGTTCGCCTCTCGCACGGCGCTCCACCAAGCGCTCCACTCCTGATGACCCTGGTCCTGCACCACCCACCGCACGGGGTCCAGCTCCGCCCGCATGCGTTCCAGTGCTTGGCCCACGTCGTCCAGCTCGCGCTTGCGCCGCTGTCGGACCACCTCTGGCAGCGTCCGCTCCACGAGCCGGGCGTCACCACCCTCGGCGACGGCGAAGGTAGCCCACGTGACCGCGATGCGCGCGAGCCGATCAGCCGGCTGCCGAGGTAGCTGCTGCGCGGCGCGGCGCACGTACATTTCAAGGAAGTCCCCAGGCGCGGCTGCGTGGACGCTCGCCAGCGCATCGACGTGGTCGATGGGATCGGGCAGCTGCAGCGTCCAGTCGACCACGGCGCGCAACAGCCACTGGGAGACGTCGACGCCCACGTGGGGGATCAACAGCGACGCTGTCTGCGCCGCTGCGATCGCTGCGCCGGTGTCCGTCGGGGAGCCGCGGAAGTAGGCACCCCAACGAACGGCCTCCACGATGGAGCGCCCCGGCCCCAGCGCCGCGCCGACAGGCTCCTGGAGCAGCTGGTCGGCGAGATCGGCGTCCCCTGGGCTCAAGGCGCCGGCCTTCGCGTCCTCGAGGAGGCGCTGCACCAGCAGGTCAGGCACCGATGTGCGGGCGAGCGTCTGCGTGTCCAGGATCCTGAACAAGCCGACGGCCTCCTCAGCGGTGGGCGGCTCGACCCACAACACCTCCATCCACCGGTCGACGTCGTGCACGGCGGTCCTCGCCGAGCCGCGCCGGACCAGCTCGGCCAGACCCCCGATGCGGCTGAGCTCGCCCGCCGCCACGAGAACGGGGACGACCACGTCCCTCAGAGCTGGTCCCGGCTGGCCGTGCTCGTGCAGGAGCCGGGCAGCTGGCGTTGGCAGGGCGAGCGCGAGCTGGTGCGAGGGCGAGCCGGGGTCTGACAGGACCTGTTCCAGGCGACGACACACGTAGTCCAGCACGGCGTTCCGATGAGGTGAGCCGGCCACCAGGTCGGCCGTGTCCGGTGAGGGGTCCGTCAGCATCGCTGGCAGGTAGGCGGCGTCCACGAGCGCCACCAGTGCTTCAGCAGAGAGGCGCACTTGCGACCGCGTGAGCGTGGTGAGGACGGCGATCGACTCAGCCAGCGTGCCGGTGATCCGCAGCCGGTCCAGCGCCCAGCCACCGCCGACGCGATCCAGCGCGGCGCGGACCGAAGCGGCGTCCTGAGGCGCTGCGACGACTGAGCCTTCGACGGCGCGCTCGAGGAAGTCGCGTGCGTAGACGTCGACCACGCCGCTCGGGAGGTGGTTCCCGGAACGATCGGCCCGGTCGATCACCCGGCCCCACGTGTCCGCGTCCTGCAGAGACCGCTCACCCTCTACAAGTCGCGCCGCTGCTTCCATGGCTGCTCTGCTCGTCTCCGGCGCAAGGCGGCTCTGCGTGAATTCGAGCGCTGACGCGGTGCGGTCTGAATCGCAGGTACCGTCTGCCAGGAGAAGGTGGACGTCGGCGAGCACGTCGAGCTCCTCCGCCACTAGCTCCGAGTGGACGGCCTCAGCGAGGGTGACCAGCTGCTGCACGCGCGCAGGACCGACCGCCCAGGCTTCCGCCACGCAGGCGGCGTACGGAGTGACTGCCGCTTTCGGGTGCTCCCGCGTCAGGTCGATGATCGTTTGAGGGCGGAAGGGATCGTGTCCAACGGTGACGCCGCGGACGGTGCCGATGAGCATGACGTCTGCTTCGAGGGGAGCCGCGCTGAACGTCGTGAAGGTAACCGCCAGCGCCAGGTGTCGCGGCAGTGCGTGGGTCACGGCTGCGATCCACGCGGCGGCCTCATCAGAGGTGGTGCAGACGAGCACGACTCTCTCGCGCGGGTCGACCAGCGCGCTCTGCACGGCGGCCGCGATCGGTGCCAGCATCGAGAGCCGACCACCGCGCAGGAAGCGGTCGACGGCCTCCTGGTCTGCCAGGGACCCCGGCTGCAGGCGGGACAGCGGCGGCAAAGCAGCCGCCGGCGCAGAGCACTGGTCCCACGAGGGTGCGCGCCACGTGTCGATCGGGCGCAGGCCGTCGAAGGCTCTGGTGTCGGTGACGAGCGCGTGAGCGAAGTAGTTGCCCTGGCGACCGGCGAAGTCTTGACCGACGTACCGGCTCTGGTACAGCACGACCTTGCCGTCGACGCACGTGTACCCGAGGCTGACCGGCAGCCGGTCGATCTCCTCAGGTGTCTCGCTCGCCGCTCCGGCAGGAGCGCGGTAAGCGCTCGCCTTGATGGCGGCGTCCTCGAGCACGGGTGAGATCCCGCCGGTGCTCGCGCTGACCTGGAAGCCCCGCCGTCCGTCGGGACCGCTGGCCAGGCTCGTGTAGTGCATCTGGAGGATGGCCACCGTCAGCTCCTCGCCGTGTCGATGAGATGGAATTGAGCGAGCAACCACAGCAAGGGGTCCTCCACCCGCAGCGGGTGGACACCCGACCCCACGAGCTTCCGGCCCCGTGGCTGCGCACCGAGCGCCGAGAAGCCGAAGTAGCGGTACCTGCTGAAGTTGTTCGCCACGATGTTGTCGAACTCCGGGCCGTACCAGCGATGCAGCCACGCCCGCACCTCGTCGTGCACGTGCCTCCCGTCCGATTCGTCGTAGGCCCCGGCGTGCTGGTGGTGGCGGCGCAGCGGTGAGTGGTCGCCGAACGTCGAACCGACGGCGTCCGTCTTGGACAGCGCGATCGCGAGAGGCACGTCGAGGCGCTTCGACGGGGACAACCTGCGCTCCTCGCGCAGCCGCGCTGCCAGCTGGGTCACCACCCTGGACTGCTCCACGACGGGGTTGTCAGGAACGTCAGCGGGGATGCTCCTACCCACGCTCGGTACCTGCAGGGGGTCGACGACGAGGATAATCCCGCGGGCGGAGGTCAGGTAGCGGGCGAGACGTTGCATCTCGGTCGCATCTCGGACATCCTCCCCCGCCGTGTCGAAGAAGGTCAACATCGCCGGCTTCACGCGGTCCCGGCCGAAGACCCCCCTGCCCTGCTGAGGGAACTTCAGGGCGACGAGGACGGGAGCTGGAGCTGCGCTCCTCGACTCCCGGGTCATCTCAGGGGCCTCACCTTCCCGGTAGAGAGGCTGAGCGAAGGTCTCCTCGTAGCGTCGGCGGGAGAGGTCTCCGACAAACTCGGCCGACATGCCGTGGAAGTCGTCGCCGACGCGGTGACGCAATTCGTTCACCAAGACCCCGAAGTAGGTGCTCTTGCCTGCAGAACCTGCGCCGATCAGCGCGACCGTGCTGCCCTGCGTGTGCAGGTAGTCGTACTCGAGGACGGTCTTGCACTTAGGGCACCAGCGGGAGGTCATGGGCTTGTTGCCGTGCGGGCACCGCTCGGCCGCTGAGAAGGTGTCCCCTTCCCTGCCACACTCAACGGGGCAGTGCATGTTCAGCCGCTTGAGCGGGTGCTGCTCGAAGCAGTGGGGGCAGACGATCTGGGCCACGGTGATCCTCGTGTCAGGTGAAGCGCAACTGGTCGGGACGTCGGGGCAGTAGGACGATGGCCTCCGCTGCGGCGTCGACCGCGAACGCGCGCAGGAACAGGGGCTGTCGGTGCTCGGGCAGCTCGAGGTCACCCACGAGCGGTCGCCCGGCCGCGTACGGGCCTGCGCTCTCGAGCACGGCGCACGACGTTCCGTCGGTCACGCTCTGGGGAGGCACTCCAGCTTTGATTACGACGTGGACGGTCGGAAGGACGAGACCGTCGACCGCCTCGACGACGACCTCGTAGCGGGAGCGGGACCACTTCTTCCTCCGGACGTCGTAGTGAACTTCCTGCGGCACAACCACGGTCGCCGTCCGGCGTGGCCCGACCAGGCGGCGGCCTTCGACCTGCGCGACCGGGGCGACCTCGAAGTGATGCTGACCGGCACCGACCTCCAACTGCACCCCGGACTGCTGGTACGTCGCCAGCGTCACCGCTCGTTGCACCGACGTGCTGTCGCCCGCGCCGGTGCCAATGCGGTGATCGATCCGCTGCCACGTGATCTGCACCTCTCCCACGCGCGGGGACCACTCCCACGTCAGGCCCACCGTCGACCCGAACCGGACTGCTTTGAGGCCCTTCACGGGCGGCAGGCTGCGGTTGACCTCGATGGGACGCCCCACCGCTGCCAGGTCGTCGAGCACCGTGACGGGGACGACCCAGTGGCGGCTCGCGTGCCCCGGGATCGACGCTTGCAGACTGGAGCTGCCGGTGGCGCCTACTGCTCGGACGATCGGACCGAGGGAGCGCACTGCAGCGAGGGGGACGACGCGCCCTCGCTCCGTCGACGGGTCCTCAGTGGCCAGACGCACCTCGACGTCCCCGGCAGGAGGTGCTGTCCAGGTGAGGACAAGGAGTTCATCCTGGACCTCGTAGCTCAGGTCCTCGACTGGGACCGGCCGTCGCTGCGCGTGGGCGCGAGCCGAAGCTCCGGCGCTGCGGAGCGCGCCCGATCCGTCCAACGAGTACTCGGCCTGCACGCGGTACTGGTACGTGACGTCATCCCGGACGGAGCGGTCCCGGAAGGCTTCCCCTGTGGGCGCCAGGATGACGACGGGCGCCTCGCGCTCGCCCGCGGACCCGGCTCCGGGATGCCACACGGTGCGCTCCACCCGCACGCCCGACGCGCCCCGCGGCAGGCGCCAGGTTCCCTCGACGAAACCCTGACCACCTCGCACCTCCAGGTGCTCGACGTCCTTGGCCATCAGGACGGGAGCGGCGTGGGCCGCGCTGCGGGATGCGGTGGCGCCCCGCACTGCTACGACGGCGTAGTGCAGCGGCACTCCGGCGGGGGGCGAGGAGTCGGCCGCCTCGTGCGCCGTGACACCGTCGAGCACCACGGTTTCAGCACCTGCGACCGGCCGCCCGCCTGAGGAGCGAACGACGCGGTAGGTGATGTCCCCCGCACGGGCGGGGCTGGTTTCCCACCTGATGAGGACACGATCGCCCTCCACTGTCGCCGCGGCCCGCGGGGGCGGCGCGGGCTGGCAACGAGCCAGGCCTGCGGCCACCTCGGGCGTATCGATCGCACGGCCGGCGTCCAGGTACATCTGGGCTGCGGCTTCCGGGTCGACAGGCTCCAGGGAACGAGCCTTTTGGAGTGTGGCATCGGCCTGCGCTACGCGGCGGCGCAGGTCGTCTCGTCGCCTCACGTCGTCCGCGGACAGCTCCATCTGCCTGTCGAAGAGCTCGAGCGCCTGGCGCAGGTCCTTGGTCTCGACCGCTGCGTCCACCTGGGACTTCCACGAACTCGTAGAGGCGGTGGCGTAGCGCGTCGCGCAGAGCACCGCAAAGCAGAGGTCGTCCAGGTTGGCGGGCAACCCCAGGTCGACCAGGGCTGCGATGACGTCCGGTTGCCGGGTCTCCTCTTGCAGCCGTCGCAATCCGAGGCGGGCCGCGGAGTCGAGCTGCTCAAGGAGTTCTGTGCGCAGGAGACCCGTAAGCGACCCGTCACTCAACCACTTCGCGGTGTTGCTGAGGACTTTCGCCTCGTAAGTGGCCTCCTCACCGCGCCGGTCGCCCTTGGACGCTTTCGTCCGATCCGTCAGCGCTCGCGCGTCGACGCGTACCGTGGAGAACGACTCCAGAAGGTAGGCGCGCAAGGACGCGTACCCCGACCCGGCGCCGGGTGACCGCCTGTTCAAGACGGCCAGCGCCCCTCGGACCTCAGCCCATTCCGTGGGCGTCTTGCTCCGTGCCGGCAGAGCCGTCGGATCCCGGCGCGTCAAGCTCAGTTCGTCGAGCACGGCAGCGACGTCCTCGGCGACGAAGTGCGGCGAGACGCGGGCGACCAGCGCTGCCACCGCGGCCGGCGGCACAGCGGGCAGGCCAGCCGTCTCCACCTGCACGAGCGGCACCAGGTCGCGGCGCCGCTGGAGCACCTGCTGCCGGTGCTGCTCGCGCAGGGCAGGGGTCATCAGCGTCTGCTGAGCGTGGCTGTGCTGCTTACGCAGGAGCGTGGCCCACTCTCCGCCGCCCCGAAGCCCGTTGACGTGCCCTTGCACCTGCTTGAGGGCCTTGGCGACCACCGCCTCGTCGGCCACGTCGACGGGGAGCTGGTAGCACCGGAACAGGTCGTCGGAGGGCCTCCACCCGTGCGCCATCGCCCTTAGCACTTCTTCGCGGTAGCGTTTGGCGTCGAACACCCACTCGTTCACGGTGCGATCAGGTCATCCCTTGGCGAGGACAGGACGCGGCTTGGCGAGTTCCTCCGCCGGGGTTTGCCCGGGCAGGGTGTACTCCAACGTCAACTGCTTGCCGCCCGACTCGGCGAGGATTTCGAGGATCCCTTCGTCGCCCAGTCGGAATGTGACGTCGATGGGCTGCCCGGCGGGCTTGCCCGTCGGCAGGTTCGGCAGAATGCCTTCGATGGCGAGCTTATTGGCGGAAACGGCCTCCTGCGGCACCTCTGTGTCCTGCTCGTACACCTCGATGTTGACCTCGGTCTGGTTGTCCGAGACCGTCCGGTACGTCTCGTGCTTGTCGACGGGCAGCTCGTCGTTCTGCTGGATGATGAACGAGATGTACCCGACTTCGTCACGCTCGTCGCGGACTGCGCGGATTCCGTAGGCGCGTGAGGTGATGTTGACGATTTTCGGTCCGGCACCCGGTCGCGGCCCCGGTAGGAACCCGCTACCGACAGTGCCCCCACCCTCGTCCTGCCTGGCGCTGCTCTCAACCTCGTCGACTTCGGCGATCCGGCTGACCGCGAAGAGCGCCGCTCCCTTGGCGACGATCTGGTCCGGGTCCTGCAGGCGGGGTTCGGGGAGGTCGGGGAATCGCCGCAGCAGGCGCTCGCCGAGGCGCTCGGCGATCACTGGGACTCTGCTCATGCCACCGACGAGGATGACCTCGTCGATCGAGTTCACACCCTTCTCGGCGGCGGCATCGAGGACGAGTTCGGTGTAGTCCAGGGTGCGGCTCACCAGATCTTCGGTGAGCTGCTCGAACTGCTCGCGCGCGAGGTCGAACTGCACGCGCTGGCGGTTGGCGACAAAGCTCATGCCGTACGTCGCCTTCTTGGTGAGGGAGTGCTTGGCGCCCTCGGCCTTGAGCTCCAGCTCGCCGAGGGCCTCCTTGTCATCCTCGGGGTCACCGGCGTCCGGCTGCTGTTCGCGGAAGCGCTGGAGGAAGAGGTCCACCAGGCGGCGGTCCCAGTCGATGCCGCCGAGCTGGCGGTCGCCCCCCGTCGCCACGGCGCGGATCTCGTCCTGAGACACCTGGATGACGGTGACGTCGAACGTGCCCCCGCCGAGGTCGTATACGAGAACCGTCCGTGCCTCGTCCTGCGTGTTCAGCCCGTAGGCGATGGCCGCTGCCGTCGGCTCGTTGATGATGCTGACGACGTTCAACCCGGCGTTCTGGCCGGCTTCCTTGGTGGCCTCGCGCTCCGCGCCGCCGAAGTACGCCGGCACGGTGATCACAACGTCGGCGATCGGCCCGTCGGCGGGCGGCTCGACACCGAGGTCGTCGAGCGCGTCCTCGACGAGGGACTGGAGGATGTACGAGGAGACCTGCGCCGGGTAGAAGTCGCGGTCCCCGATCGTGCGGAAGAAGCCCTCCTCGCCCATGTGCCGCTTGATCTCGCTGATGACGTGGTCGGGGTTGCGGGCCAGCTCGTTCTTGGCTTGGTCACCGACCACGATGGTCTGCTCGTCCTCGAAGTAGACCACCGAGGGGGTCGTCGTCTTGCCGTCGGAGTTCAGCAGAGCGACGGGCTTGCCGTACTCGTCGAGGTGGGCGACGCACGAATACGTCGTCCCGAGGTCGATCCCGAGGGTCACGCGGTCGCTCATCAGGAGTCCTTTCTGATCAACCGCGGCTCGGAGGCCACGGCGAGCCGGTCGGTCCGGCAGTCGTCAGTCGCGCGGGGCATCGTGGTCCCGCCCGCGCGGCGGCGGGGGGGAGATCTTGATGCGCCGGGTCGGTCGGAGCGGGCGCTCCGGGGCGCCCGGCGATTTCTCGGCAGTGCGGTCGGAGGACGGCTGGACCGTGGGCCGCTCCTCCGACGACGCGAGCGTCGACGAGGGTTGCGGCGGGGGGATGTCGTCCAGCCGGATGGAGGGGTCGGCCAGGACCGTCTTCGGACGGGGATAAGACTGCGGCACCGGGCCTCCATTGCGTCGGCGAGCCAGCAGCAGACCCGCGACGATGATCGCGGAGAGGGCCGCAGCGGTCCCGACAGCGAGAGGTACGATAGGCAGCCCGTCGCGCTGCGGCGCTGGCAACGCACTGACGGGGACGGCACACGACTTGCTCGCCACGTCGTACAGCGCCGGGAGGAGGTCGTGGACGCCGGTGGTGTAGTAGTCGTCACCCAGGGCGGGGCCGGTGACCGCGATGAGGTTGGCTTGCCCGCCGGCGATCTCGTCAAGCCCGAGGCCGACGCCGACGACCCGAGCCCCGGCCTGCTTGAGGCGATCGGACGCGTCGACGGCCGCGGTGATGTTGAGCGGGTCCTCGGGTCGCGAGGTGAGGTCTGCCGGCACCCCGTGCACCGACGGCTGCCCGTCGGTGACGAGGACGACGACGTCGGGGTCGAGGGACGCAGCCATCGCCAGTCCCGCTTCCCAGTTCGTGCCGCCCTCTTCGTCGGTGAGGATGCCGAGCCCATCGATGCGGTCCTTGACCAGCTTCCGATCCGCCTCGTCTGAGACGTCCGTCATCTCCGCCTCCTGACGCGCATCGGTAGCGAAGCCGATGACACCGACGAGGTTGGTGGTCCCTCGAAGAGCGTCGACGAGGTCCTCCGCCGCCTGGTGCATGTCGTCCTGCTGGGGCTGCATCGACTCCGACTGGTCTAAGAGGAGGACGAACCGTTGCGGACACGATCCTGAGTAGGCAGGGTTGGCCACGCTCGCCGATGCTGGCGACGGGGCGAGCGCGGGCACCAGGACGACGAGACCCGCGAGTCCAATCGCCAACCATCGGTTGAGCCCAGCAACGTGCTGCGGTGCGTCGGCGACCACGGCGACCTCCCTGACGAAGCGACCACCCGTGCCGTCCTAGCTCGAAGCGGTGCTCTGGACGAGCCAGACAGGCGTGACGGTAGAGCAGCGAGGCGCGACACGGGTAGGTTCCGGGAAAGTCGTGGAACTTTCACGCGCACGACGCGGTATAGAGGTCGCGGCGGTCACCTCCCGATGCGCCGAAGTGCTTCCCGTACCCTCCCGGGTCTGCCACCCTTGCTCGCAGCACTGCTGACGACGGCCGGCGACGTCCCGGTACGCACCGGGCTGGTGCCCCGGGTCACCCACGAGGAGCGCAGATGCCGAGCGAGGACATGCGGGACCCGGCGGCTGCACCGCGACCCAGGATCGTCAAGACCACAAGAGAGGAACGTGAAGCAGCAGCTCGAGCGCAGCAGGAGGTCGCCGAGCGCGGCCCGGGCGGTGACGACACCTCTCAGTCGCGCCCTGACGGCTCGAGGCAGACTGATGCCGACCGGAGCAGGACTTCACGCACTTCACGGACCGCGGACCAGCGATCACCAGACGACCGCGGCGAGCACGGCTACGGCACGCGCCACTCCGGATCCGCCCGTTCCAGGACGGAGAATCGCGACGGCCGATCCACCGACGCCCACGGCCACCGCACGCCTGATGCGGACCTGCGCTCTCGAGCAGATCGCCAACGCCAGAGGGGCGGAGGACGTCCGGACGACCCGGGGACGAGCGATGGGAGCCGCAGGCCGGACCACGGCAGGCGTGAGACCTTCGAGCCTTCCGGCTCGGGACGAGCGGATCGCAGCGGCGGGAGCCGCGACAGCGGGTCCACGAACAGTGGCCGGCGCCGGGAGGCGGACCCCACCGGAGCGGATCGCTCCGGTGATCGCACCTCCAGCGGGCGCGGCGGCAACAGCGGGACGTCTGCTCGAGCGAAGACAGGCAACCTGTCGACCTTCGGTCCCTTCGTGACCCGCTTCGAGGGGCGGGTCAGCCAGGTGTTCGGAACCTCGCAACGGCCCCGCCCCCGCTTGACCCCCATCGTGCTCGGTGCGTTCGCCGTTGGCCTGGCCTTCGTCTTGCCGTACGTGCTCGCGTGGACGCCCGTCATCGTCCTGACCGTCCTGGCTTACCTGTGGTTGCGGAGCAAGGGCTGGCTCCGCGGTGGGTACCGACTGCCGCGGAGCGGCGAGCGCGCCGACGCCGGCTTGCAGATCACCTCCTTCCGGGTGCAGATCTACGACGCCGACCACCGGCCCTTCCGCAGCCTCGACTGCCGGATCGTGCAGTCCGCCGAAGCCGGTCCGGCGCCGATCGTCGGAGATGAGGCGGTCGTCGGCCACGGATATCGCATCGGCCGAGGACTGGTCGAACTCAGCGGCCTACAAGTGGGCGGCGCCCACGGCACCCGACTGCGCCCAGCCCACCCAAGATCGAGCACCTCGATCCTATTTCCGAGCTTAGTGCTCTACGGCATTGCGGCAATAGTGGTCTACCTCGAGTGGGACGTCATTAAAACATTCAACCCGCGCGCGGCTTTCGCTGCATCGCTTCAGGTGCTCGTATGCGTCGCCGTCATCGCCGTACTTCTTAAGTTCTTCCGCTCACGCTTCCGGTTGTGACTCGTCATACGATCATGACCGCTCCGACTGTGATAACCACGTTCCGCCCGATACCGACCCGGCAGGATGCTCGCTTCTGCTCCGAACGTACTTTCCCCGCTACGTCGATGGGCGCACCGGTCAGCTACAGTCGGGTTGTCGCGCGGCTGAGTAACGACCGCGCCGCCGAGAAATGCACAATTCAGGTCGACGAGGAGCCGCGCGGCCAGCCTGAGATACAGTTCAGGTCGGCACTGATGACGGGTAAATTATGGTTGTCGACCACCTGCCCCCTTCCTGCCGCGCTCACATCGGCACCCACAGAAACTCGAGTTGCTGAGCTGCGTCGCTCAGGTAGTGTTGCTGCGTTCGATGCGAAAAGTCACCGCAGTCGGCTGGTGTGGCCGATATTACGCACTCATTCTCAAAACCGCTTCGCTCAGGTGAGCGGGCGGTGTCTCCAGCTACCTGCAGAATCGTTCATTTCTCCCGGGTCGAGGCGTCACTTGTCCTCGGTGAGGTCTTGTCAGTAGCAGCGTGAGGCCGCCGCTCGACCGGGAGTTGAAGGCGTTGGGGCACGCAGGGTCTGGACGAGACGATGGAGGCGAACAAGCCCTATCCGCCGTACTCACCTGTACCCTGCGTGTTCTCCTATCGTGCCAGCCTCGACGTTCCCCGCATCCTGGCCCAGACCGTCGCCCGACTGCTGCCCGCTCACCGCACCCGGATCGGCACCCGCCGCGGACGCCGCTCGATGGGCTGCTTCGCTCAGGCGGTGCTGCTGCGGTTCATGCGCCAGCGCGCCACCGTCGCCGACCTGACCCGCGACAACACCATCAGCTTGTCCAGCGCCTACCGCTACCTGCACGAAGCCCTCGATGTCCTGGCAGCCCAAGCACCTGACCTGCCCGAGGTCGTCGCCGAAGCAGTGCGCCGAGGAACTGAGCGCCTGCTGCTCGGTGGCACCCTCATCGCCACCGACCGCGTCCGCGACCGGAACGGTCGACGTGACCGGTGGTACTCACAAAAGCAGCGCCACCACGGTGGTCTCGTGCAGGTCGTCACCGACGCCGACGGGCGGCCTTTGTGGGGTTCACCCGTGGAGCCAGGCTGCACCCATGACCTCACGGTGGCATGCATGCACCCCCTGCCGCTGCTCTACGTCGCCGCGGGCCACGGCGTTTCTACGTTGGCCGACAAGGGCGGACAGCTCCTCGAGCGCAGCACGTGGGGCTGGAACCCTTACGTCAACGCCGAACGCGCCTTCGTCGAGCACAGCATCGCCCACCTCGAGACCCGCCGGCGGGCTCTACATCACGTTAGCCTGTGCCCGTGGGCACCACGGCGATGGTCGCCATAGCCTTCGTCTTGAGCCGACTGGAGAGCCGCCACTGACAAAGGCTCAGTGCCCGAACTGCCGAGCTTTCTGCCAGCGCATGGATAGGAGAATGAGCATTTGCTGCTCGATCGCAGGCAGCCTCATCGGCGCTCAGCGCTTCGACGACCCCGGTAGCTCACACGACCGCCGCGACTGACACAACCGCTGGAACTTCGGAAAACACTGCTACGCCGTGATCCCGACCAGATTGTCACCGGGCTCTGCGGTCGACCACGGAAGCCACCTTTCACAACAAGGAAAGGAGCCGGGGTGAACTTTTTGTGTACTCGGTGGCACAAGAGTGGCATGATGAGTTACGAATCAGATTTTTGGACTTTATCTTGTAACCAGGATGGGAGAGCATCAGGTTCGCGCGGGAAAAGCTCGAGGTCTTCAACGTATGCTGGTGAACTCACGGGAATCTTCCATGACGGCTCGCCGTCGTAGTCAAAGTCGAAGGTGATGCGTCCATCACTAGTGATGACGATGACCGCCGTATACCACACCTCACCGGCATCTCGGTACATGGCTTCGCGAAGCTCTTTCAATTCGTAGTGCACGCTCATCGGTAGGCGATCCAAAGGCGTCTCCGAGCCGTCAGCCAGTGTTACCCGTGCACGGGACTCCGACATCTTGCCTGCACTGAGGTACGTCACGACGAGAGAAGCCCAGTTCTTGGGGGCCCGGCCGACCAGAGCCTGCCCAATCCTCTGGTAGAATCCATCCAGCTCATCGGGGTTCATTGAAAAAATACCCTTTCGGTCGGATCTTCCCCATTTATGCTCCATGTGACACGGAAGGCTTTTGGGCGCTTTCCCGCATCGTCGGCGTACTCAACTTCAATTTTGACACGGATATCGGTCCCTGCCTCCTGCTTTAGCTTCTCCCGCCAACTTTCCTCCATGGAGTACCAGCTGCTCCTGCCGGGCCCATTGAGGTCCTTGGACATCGCAACGAGGTTCACCCCTTCCCCGGCACCACCGAGGCTAACAGCGATGATGTGCCCACCCTGGTCGATACTGAGCCGCCCAGCGCCCTTGCCAGCGATGCCCTGTTGATAGGTGTTGCGGTACAGATCTGCTTCAGCGGGCTCGACGTAGGTCAACCGCGCTTCGATGTGTTCGACTCGGCCTCGCGAGTCGGTCACGTAGGTGGTACCTCCAACGTCGTAGATGGTGTCTGCGCTCGGCTTGTGGAGCTCCTTTGTCCAGTCGCCCTTCTTCCCCGGCTGCAGCGAACGCACAGGGAGATCCGCGTAGCGCTCATCCAGCCTGTCGCGGACTCGCGCCTCCCACATCGCTTCGTCCCGGGCGAGCTCGATGCGCTGGCCTTCGCCGGTCTCCCACCACAAGCGGCTCATGCGGACGTCGCCGTCCTTCGAGAGACCCCAGTCCACCCCGATCGTGGCGTCCTTAAGCGCACCGCTGGCGCTGCCGAGACGTTCGTGGAGCTCGGTCGCAAACTCGGACCTCAAGACGCCGACCGCGGGGTACGAGCACGACTCACGAAGCTCAACAGCGGAGTTCTTGGCGGCGATCGACGTTTTGGCCTCGATGTACGCCAACTCCCTGACGTTAATCGCGGCACCCTGAGGCGAGTCACCGTCGGCGATGGACCACCGCACGTCGGTGGATGGTGAGCCAGCACGCGTCAGTAACTGCACGTAGTCATCCGGCAGTTCAGACGGTCGCCTCATTCGGTTGATCGCTAAGTCTGTGCAGGATGGCGTTTCGGCGAGGTAGCGCGTGGAGGCACCGACACCTTCAACGCCCTCGCCAACCACCCCCGGACTACGCGCCTCCAGGCGCTTCGGCCTGTCGATCCGCTCAGCCACAGCCACGCCTCCTCGATCTTCCGGTCATCAGCGCAGCAGCAGCCTGTCCTGGACGCCTGTCGGGGCGTTGCTGCGGTGCAAGACCTGCGTCACCGCGCACATGGCCGCTCCACGGGCGACGGCCTCCCGCCCCAGCCAGCTGCTCAAGTCGGCCGCCGTGTCCAATTGCCACTCTCGCAAGGTCGCCACAGCTGGCTGCGATGGCCCGTCCCAAGCACCGCGCAGCGACGCCTCCGCTGCGGGGACTCCGTGTGTGGCGGAAGCTGCCGCGTGGTGGCGGAACCAGCACACCGAGTCGCAGTACCGGCACCCGTAGAAGGGCCGTGAACCCTCAGTTCTCTTCCGCATCCGGACGAACAATGAGTCTCCACGTCGGTATTGCCACGCGGCGAACGCTGCACGCAGGTGCTTGGCTAGGTGCTCGCGCGGGAGTTGGCCGAACTGCGACATCTGCAAAAGCCCGCGCCGCAGTCCCACCCAAGCCAAACACCGCTGCGCGTCGGCCGGCGCGGCGGCGAGTAGGGGATCCTGCAGAGCGATGCCGGCCAGTCCGCGCTCGACCTCCTCCCACAACGCCTCCTCCGCTGCGGAGTCGACGATAAGACCCGCGATCGCCAGCGCCATGACGCCTTCGGCCTCGCGCGATCGCCGCTCGGCGGCGTGGTGCCGGATAGGGTCCTCACCGGCGCAGCACGGCCGCGAGTCATCGTGCGGCGCCGGTTGTGGTGTCAGTACTCCGCGGCTGTCCCGCCGGTCCTGCGCCTTGGCGACCGTGACAGTCTGTGCATCAGGCAGGCGTCGCGTCAGAATTACCGCCTGCCCGCGGGCGAGGCCCGCGATGCTCTCCCGCCGCTCCTCCCCCAGTCCCATGCTGCCGCCGACGACTTCGCGATCACTGGGGTCGAGCACCTTATGGGCGATCTTGAGATTGGTATTCTTCACGACGTCGCGCGCTACAGCACTGGGGCTCTGGTCGACGACGAGGATGGCTTCGCCGTAGCTGCGGATCTCGGCGAGCATCTGCGTGATGAGCCGGGCACTGACACTGGAGGCGTCACCGCTCTCGGGGTCGCCGCCGCCCCGGGCCGGCTCCGGCAGGATCCGGTGCGCTTCCTCTAGCACGGTGACGTGGCGAACCCCCGGTGCCGGACCGAGCGAGCGGGCTCGCTCCAGCACCGCGAGCGTCAGCACGGACATTAGGAACGCGCGCTCCTCGTCGTCTCCGAGGCTGGCGAGCTGTACGACCGTGGGACGGGTGAAGAGCTGCTCGACGCCGATGGAGACGGGAGCTGCGAGCCGCTCCGCCTTCGAGGGCGACAGCAACAGGCTCAGGCGGGTGCCGAGCGAGGCCCTGATGTTGCTGCTGATCTCCGAGTCGTAGCCGAGGGCCGCGACGAAAGGATCCAGCATGTCCCGCAGCTCGTGGAGGGTCGGCGTCGGCTTGAGGTCGGCGCGCTCCGCCAGCTGCTCGAACAGTTGGGAGACGATGTACGGCACCGGTGAGGGCAGCGTGAAGCTGCCCTTGAACGCGTTGGACAGCAGTTCGAGGTGGGTGCGCGTGCTGAAGCCGCCGTAGGGAGTTAGCACGTTGAGGCGCAGGTCCGCCGCGTCGACGACGGCTAGGCCACCCGCCAGTGATGGCGCGACGGCCTCGTAGTCCGCTTTCACCGGGTCGATCACTAGGAACGGGATACCGTGCCGGTTCCACAGCTCAGCGAGCAACCGCTGCGCCGTCGTGCTCTTGCCCGAGCCGGTCGTGCCGGTGATGAACGCGTGACCCTCCAAGTCCTCGACGGAGATGGCGAACTCGTCCGACACCCCGCTCCACGACCCCAGTTCCAGCTCCTGACGGTGCCGTTGCCTCGTCCTCCCGCCAGGCGGCTGGACCGCCACCTCCAATCCGGGCACGGATTCTCCCGGTGGTGCCAGGAGAGCCGCGATATCGAGGGTGGACAGCAGTGAAGTCGGTGGGGGAGGATCATCGCCTTCCGCGACCAACCGGTCGCCGCTCCAGCGCCCCCCGCTGAACGGGTCCTCCTCCAGGATCGAGGCGGCGACGCTGGTGATCATGTCGACCTGCGCCCCCCCGTAGGCCCCGACGTGGGCAGTCGCCATCCAGGCGCCGACGCTCTCTGCACCGTCCAGGTGCGCGATCAACGTGTCGACGTGCCCGAGGAGCCTCGCCACGTCCGGCTCCTCCACGGTCACCGAGTGCCGCGGATCGCGGTTGTCCGTGTGGGAGCGGTGTGGCGCGAGCGCCGAGGACAACGACACCAGCTCCGCACGCAGGTCGACGACATCGGGCAGGGACACCGGCTCGAGGTGCACGAGGAGGCTCCACTGCCCACCAGGTGCGAGGAGGAGCCGACCGAGCCCGGGCAACGCCATGCCGTCGGTCTTTCCTCCGCTCCTGCTCTCCTGAGCCGCGAGCAGGGCGAAGCGGAGGCCGTTGACGTCCCCGCGGCTAAGCACCCGAAGGTCTGGCGCGCGCCCCACCGGGTCCAACAGGCTCGCCGGCGCGAGGACCGAACGGGTCCAGGCCGCCAAGTCACCAGCACTCCGCGGCAGCGCAACGTGCACTCCTGCGCCATCCCCCTGGATGAGCACCATCACTGCCGTCCGCGCACGGGAGAGGCCGGAGAGCACGTCGGCCAGGGGGTGTCGAACCTCTGCCCGCGGCGCGATGGTCCGGCGCAGGGCGAACCAGGACCAGTCTGCCGCGTCTACGTAGGGTTTGCCGCAGACCAAGGTCTTCGAGGAAGCGAAGCGGCCGAGGCGGAGGCCTCGTCGCAGCTCGTCAATCCGCACCTGCTGCGGGCCCTCCGCGGTCGGGTTGTCGGGCACGTGCTCGGTGCGCAGCTGGGCGAAGTGGTCGAGCCACGCCTGCACCTCGTCCCGATCGGCTGCCGCCACCTCGTGCCCGGCCACATGGACCTCCTCACCTCGACGCGAGGTCACCTTACGGAGGGTCGCCGCCAGCGGGAAGCCCCTTACGCTTTTCGCAGTCCTGGCCGATGAGGTGAAAGCGGTGTACCGGTCGACCCGGGGTGGCAGGATGCTTGCAGTTCAACACCCGGGCGAACGAGCATGCGCCGGGACTCCCCCCACGACGGGTGAGCTCGGTGAGGCACCACCCCGCGGACGCGGTGCATGATCAGCACACGGAAGGAGTGCGTGATGACCTCCAACGACGGTTGGCAGCGCTTCGGGCAGGCTCCCCCTGAGACGTGGGTACCCGCACAACCGGTACCGGAAGCGGTAGAAAGGGCTCCGAGCGCCTCGGAGCCGCAGGACGAGGGAGATGCGCAGGCGCCTTCCTCACAGCAGTCTAACTCACCAAACCAGCCGGATCAGCGACCGCAGCCGGAGGCGGACGCCGGTGCGTCCGGGACCATCGCCGCTTCTGCCGCGCTCGCAGAGATGGGGAAGGCGCTCGTGGCGGTCGGTGACGACCTTCGCCGCCTGACCGACGTTCACGAGCGGCAGAGCGCACTCGTGGACCGGCTCCACGCGGACAACCAGGCGCTGCGCCGCGCCGAGACCGAGCGGCAGAGGGATCCGCTCATCCGCGAACTCATCGGTTTGGCAGACACCAGTATGCGCACCGCCCGAAATTGGCAAGAGCGCGACGACCCCGCAGCGCAGCCAGTCGCCGAGGCGTTGAGGGGTGTCGCCGACGACATCCGCCTCATCCTGGACCACCAGGGGTTCGAGACGTACGACCCTGCGCCGGGCGACACCTTCGACCGGCGCCTCCACAAAGCCAAGGGGACCAGGAACACGTCCGACAGCACGCTCGACGAGTGCGTCGCCGAGGCGCTGCGTCCCGGCTACCGCTACGAAGAGCGCATCATCAGGCCGGCGGACGTGCTCGTGTGGCACCTCGCCGAGCGCTCCGAAGCAGACGCCGCACCCCACGTCGACGCCTCCTCGTCAGGGGATTCGACGTCGACGAGCACCCAGGCTCCACATGAGGCTCCGACGGATTCACACGCAGAGGTCGAGGACTCGATCACGTGAGCTTGGCGGAGGTCGGTGAGCGCCATACCGAGCGCACTTTCGATCTGATTGCACCACGTCAAGCGGCTGCACGCTCGCCACAAGCTTGCCACTGACGCGAACCAGGCTGATCCGAGCCGCCTGCGCAGTATCTTGCTACTGCTACTGCTGCTGACGTGGTCGAACGAGTTTCAGCGCAGCCGCCACAACTACCGCGCCATCTGTGCCGCCCCCGCAATACCATCACCACCGCGGCAGCGTCTCAGCTCGCGGCAACCACTTCGCCACGGTCGTCGAGCCATTGAAAGGGCTCGAGGCACTGCAAGCCGAGGCAGTTGCTTCGTCAACGGCAACGTCCTGATTCGGCATAACAACTCCTCACACTATGACGTCGGCAGTTTGCGGTAGCAGATCAACGCGCACGCCAGCTGCAGCAGCCCTAGGTGTAGATCCGCGCGGACCTCGTAGCGGATCCGCAGCCGCTTGAACTGGTGCAGCCAGGCTAACGTCCGCTTCACCACCCAACGAACACCGCCGAGTCCAAAACCGTGAGCGATGCCGCGGCGGGCGGCGCGTGGGGTGATCCCGCGTTCGCGCAGCGCCCTGCGGTAGACGTCGAAGTCGTAGCCGCGATCGGCGTAGAGGTAGCGCGGGTGCAGGCGGGGGCGGCCGCGAACTCCTCGAACGGTCGGAAAGGCATCGACCAGCGGCAGCAGCTGGGTGACCCGTCGATGTGCTTGTGGCGGTCGCTTCCGGCCAAGGTCACGATGTCCCGCGTCAGACTTGTTGGCAGGGCCCGTTGCTTGCGGGTCTGACCTGCAGAAGAATTTGATCGATCATGGCAAGGGTGCCGGCGCTGCCGACCGAGGAGAACGTCAGGATCGTGCTGTCGATCTTGGCTGGGGAGGTCACGCCTCGCTGAGGCCGCTCGGTGGGCGAAGGTCTCCGAGCAGTCGGTGGGAAAGTCCGGCTCCTGCTCCCGCGAGGCCCAATTGGAGGCCGAAGTCGCGGATCTGACCCAGACCCTAGGCGAAGCGGCCGTCGAACTGAGGGTGTGGAAGTCCCCCGCGCAGCGGGAGGTGCCCCCAGTCCGCCGAGGGGCAGCTGGGGCCTTCGAGGACCTCAAGGTGATCCGCGAGCAGGCGGTTCCCCCCACCGCTGCGCGGCGGGAGGCGCCCCCAGCCGACGTCGAGGTTCTGCGCACTGATCGGCGTGCCCGAGCGGACCTGGCCCCGCCATCAGGCCAGGGCCCGGGTCGGGCAGGTGAGCAAGGGTCCCTGGCCGCGCCCGGCGCGAGAGCGCACCTGTGAAGGCGCCCGCCGCCACGCTCTGGCGCACCCGGCCTGGGGACACTACAAGATCCAGGTCATTCCAAGGTCTGGGTCATGCCGATCACCGGTGCCGTCACGAAGGCCACCGCGTCTGCCAGGCCAGCGTGCTGCGGCTGCTGCGCGGTGAAGGGCTGCTGTTGGAGGCGACCTACCAGCGCGAACGCCGCCAGCTCGCCGCCCGCCGCAAGGCCGTCTTCGCCACCGAGCCCACCGGTGCGAACCAGGTCTGGCAACTGGACTTTCCCCCACTGCGTGGGAGGTGCCCCCACCGAGTTCGAGACCACCACCGGCGGCACCTGGCGCCTGGCCGGCTGCCGGGACTACTGGTCCAAGTACGAGCTCGGCTGGCATATCTCACCGACGGCGAACCAGCACGACGCTATCAGCGCCGTCGAGGCCGCCCTCGCCGAAGCTGAGCGGCTGGCCGGGCGCCCTCTGCTGGAGCTGGTCCCACGCGATGACGAAGGGAATGCCCAGCCGCTGGTCACGATCGTCACCGGGGCGGCGGTCCGTTCCGCTCCTTTCGCTTCGAGGCCTTCATCGCCACCCACCCCGAGCTGCGCCACGTCCGCACCCGGGTCCGGACACCAGGGCAAAACGGCTCGCGAGAGCGTGGCTTCGGCTCCTTGAAGTACGAACGGCTGTTCCTTGAGGAGATCAACGACGTCGCCGACCTCATCGCTCACGCCGAGGACTACCGCTTGGGCTACAACACCGTCCGCCCGCACGAGGCCCTGACCTGCAAGCGCATCGCCGACGTCCACGTCGGACCCGCTGACCCCACCACCCCCAACGTTCCTGAACCGCTACCCTGCCAACTACCCGACGCAGGACACCGACCAGCGGGATGTCGCTGAGGTCGGCGAGGAGGTGGTGCTTGGACCCGTTGTGGAAGCGGTGTACTGGTGGAGGGCCGCTGTGACCCCCTTCTTTAGCGCCCGCACGTGCGAGCCGTCCACCACCGCGCTCTGCAGGTCCAGCGCGCCTGCGGCGCTCAGCTCTTCCAGCAGCACCTGGTGCAGGCGCGGCCACACGCCTGCCTCGGTCCAGTCCCGCAGTCGTCGCCAGCAGGTGACTCCCGAGCAGCCGAGCCGGTCGGTGGGGACCTGAGCCCAGGTGCAGGTGATCTTCAACATCAAGACGATGCCAGCCAGGGCGGCGCGGTCATCGCGGGACAGTCGCCCTGGATGGCGGTGGCGGCGCGGCGGGTGTGGTAGCAGCAGCGGCTGCACACGCTGCCACAGCCCCTCCGACACCAGAACCTGGACCAGCTCCGGCACTGCGTCCTCGGCCATGGACACGGCTTTGAACCGCCCCAGCGGCTCCGCAAGTCATGGTGAAAGGAGTTGTTACCGTCGAGGGTGAGCTTGCGGATCGCAGTGCCGTCCCCGCCCAGGCCGTTGGCCACGTACAGCGCCCCTCGCCGTCCACGCCCAGGCCGGTGCTCCCATTGAAGCGGTCCGGGGCGACCGTGCCGCCCCGCACGCCGATCGAGCCTTCCACCCGGCCGGAGGCCGGGTCGACGACGTGCACCTGCTGGTGCTCGCCGTCGTCGGCGACGAGCAGCTGGCCGCGCTCGTCCACGGCCAGCGCGGATGGGTCCTGCACCGCGGTGATGGCCGTACCCTGCCCGGCGACGCCGGCGAACAGCTTGCCGCCGGAGACGGCCAGCGCGGTGACGGGTGAGGAGGTGGAGATCACGAGCATCGAGCGCCCGCGGCCCTTCCCGCCCGGGATCTCCACCGCCTCGCGGGTGCCCCGGTCGAAGACGCGCACCGCGTACCAGGACCCCGAGCCGGGCGAGTCGATGCCGGCGAAGGCGTCCTGCTGCATGGCCTGGAAGACGCGGGTGGCATCCATAGCCAGGGCGGTGCCGCCCTGGCGGCCCCAGCCGTGGGTGTCGGCCAGGCGCCCGAGCACCTCGCCGTCGCGGTAGACGCCGACCTCGGCGGTGCCCTCCTCCCAGGGGGTGGCCGCGTACACGGTCCCGTCGGGGGTGACGACGGCGTCGTCGACGTCGTGCTGCACCCAGGCCTCCTCCGGGTTCTCGTACCGCCCGCCGCCGGCGTCGTTGGCGACCCAGGAGGTCTGCATCTGCGCGGCCTGGGACAGCAGGGTGCGCTGCGCTCCCTCGGCCGGCTCTGGGGCGTTTGCCGTGCTCGACGAGGCGCTCGACGAAGCGCTCGACGAAGCGCTCGACGAGGCGCTCGACGAGGCGCTGGCGGACCTCGTCGGTGTCGGCGTCACAGCGGGGTTGGCGGCGTGGGCGGACAGCGGTACCGCCCAAGGCAGGGCCAGCCCGATGAGCAGGGCTGCGGCCCGGCACCATGAAGCGCCGGATCGAGCCGTTCGGGTGGGGTCGAGACAGGTCGACACGGGGACCTCGCAGGTTCAAGAGGGGCGGCCGGAGCGGAAGGCGTCGTGATGGGAGTCGTCGTCGTGGAAGCGGTCGCGCTCCGACGGCGGCGGGGCGAGGACAGCGAGCAGCGGCACGGTGAGCGCGCCGAACAGGCCGAGGTCAAGGGCGATCCACCCGCTCCAGCGCAGCCAGGCGCTGCTGCCGGCGGCGAGCAGCAGCGCGCCTGAACCACCAAGAGCCGTGGACGCCACCCACAGCAGCAAGCCCCGGGAGTGCCTCACGATGCCTGCTGCTGTGGGTCGGCGACGTGTCGCCTACCGCCGCACCGGTAACGGGTTCGGGTGTGGGGTGGGCCCGGCGGGTGGTCCGCCGGGCCCGGGTGCGCGGTGTTCAGCGCCCGCCGTCCTTCGCGTCGTCCCCCGCGTCGTGGTCTCCTGTGTCGTCGACGGTCGGGTCGGTGGTGCGGGTGGGCGTCGAGCCCGGCTTGGGCGCACCGGTGGACGTCACCACCGGAATCCGGTCCTCCCGCTGCTCATCGCTCTGCCCACCCTGCTCAGCCTGCCCGCTGTCCTCGGTGGCCCGCTCCTCGGACGAGGCGGAGCTGGAGGGGTGGAGCACGACGAAGGTGGGATCGGCCTGGCTGGTCACCGACACCGAGGACGTGCCCTTCTGGGTGTCGGTAGCCCGGGCGGACTGGCGCGGCACGACGACCTGCGCGTCCGCGCCGACGCCCAGCTGCAGGGTGACGTCCCGGCTGGGCACCTCCAGGGCCTTCTTGGCGTCCTGGTCCCACACCGGGGCCGCCTCCCACAGCGCGATCAGGACGTTGCCGTCGCTGCGCGGCAGCACCAGGTGCTGGGTGTGCTCGCCCCCGCCCTGCACCTGCACGTCCAACCCCTTCAGGACAGCAGCACCGGCGATGGGGCCGGTGGGTGCGCTGAAGCCGCGCAGCGTGGCCAGCATGTTCTTCAGGGCGGTGCCGGCCGGCTTCCACGTGCCGTCGGCGCGGATGACGCCGAACTTGTCCTCGGCCTCGTCCTCGTCGTCCCCGTCGTCGAGCAGGGCGTAGAAGTAGGACGCGTCGATGCCGTTGCGGTAATTCTCCAGCGCCTGCTGCACCATCAGCGTCGCCTGCGCGTCCTCGCTGACGTAGTTCTGCACGCCGCCTCCCGAGGTGGAGGCGGTGGCGGTGTGGTAGCCGGTCTCGGTGACGAACACCGGCACACCGCTGGGGCTGGCCGCGGCCTTGAGGCTGATCCGCTCGCCCGCGCCGGCCTGCTGGGGCGAGCGGGTGTCCACCTCGGCGGTGATGTGGCCGGCCAGCTCCAGCTCGCTGTGAAGGTGCTGCGCGCTGGGCATCGCTCCGTTGGTGTAGGAGTGCATGTTGGCCACGTCGGCGGGCACCTGACCCAGCTGCGCGCGGGAGTCGGCCATGATGAAGGAGGGGGCGAGCACCTTGACCCCGGGCAGTTCCTGGTTCACCTGCCGGTAGATCTCCTCCTGCTGCGCGCGCAGGTTCGCTGCCCAGTCCGCCCCGCTGCCCAGGTCGTGCTCGTTGGGGCCCTCCACGGTGATGCGCTCGGGGTGCTCCTTCGCGTGGGCGTCGTACTTCTTGATCAGCTCGATGGTCTGCTCGACGGTGAAGGACTGGTCCGGCTCGGGCATGATCCAGTCGATCTTCACGCCGGCCCGGCTCATCTCGCTCAGCTCCGACAGGGCCGGGCTGTCGCCCAGGGAGCCGTCGCGCACCCGCGCCGCCCCCATCTGCGTGACCAGGTCGGAGATGTCCAGCTGCGACCAGGGCCCGCCGTAGGTGACGTGGGTGTTGAAGCCGATGGAGTCCGCCAGCCCCTCGGCCGTCATCGTGGTGTGGTTCACCGCCGCGGGCAGCACCTCCGCGCCTGTGGGACCGGTCGCAGGCGCGCTGCTGTCCGGCTCGTCCTGCTGACTGTCGTCCTCCTTCGACCGGTCTTCGTCCTGACTCTGCTCGTCCTCGTCGTCGCCGATGCCGAGGGCGGCCAGCAGCTTCTGCCACAGGGAGTCGGCCTCGTCCTGGTCCTCGGTCTTGGGCGCTCGGGGCGCCTCGGGCACCTCCCGGTCTGCTGCGTCCGAGGCGGTCGAGGTGGGCGACGAGGTGGGCGACGAGGTGGGCGACGAGGTGGGCGACGAGGTGGGCGATGCCACGTTCCCGGCGGCGTGGGCCAGCGAGCCGCCGCTGGCGCTGAGCAGCAGGCTCAAGAGCGTCCCGCTGGTCAGGGCGCAACGGGCGCGGGTACGGGTGCGCGCGGGTGAGCGGGTGGTGTCCGTTGCGTCCAGGGACGGCGGGGGGCTGACAGACTTCAAGGGGTCCTCCAGGTGCGAGAAGCAGATCGGGGGGCCAGCGGCAGGGTCGGCGTGGCCGGTTGCTGTGGGCGGCCCTGGCGCTGTGTGAGGTCGGGCGTTCCGCGGGTGGCAGGCCGCGGAACGACCGGCTGCTGCCTCACCGTCAGCGGTGTCGACGGTGAGGGGCGGTCAGCTGCCGCGCAGGCGGCGCGCGGCAGGTGCTCGGACTCATCAGGCGCTGCGCCGCCTGAGGCTGATGGCGGCGAGGGTGAGCAGCAGCACGATCCACGCGGTGAAGGCCGCGGCGCCGATGGGGGCCTGAAGGTACTGATCGCTGCTGCGCAGGTCCGTGGCGTTCTCCATGGTGGAGGTCAGCCACCACTTCCTCAGCGCGTCGACCAGGGCGGAGCTGGGCAGCATCTGCAGGAGGATCGGCAGGACGAACAAGGCGCCGAGCAGCGTGCAGATCGCCGCGGCCGCGTGGCGCATCGCGACACCGAGCGCCAAGCCGATGAGCGCGACTCCCACCAGCAAGTAGACGTTGGCGACCAAGGCGGTGAGGACTTCACGGGCCCCCGGGGACAGGCGCTGCTCACGCTCGACGATCGCGTAGTTGACGGTCGCGAACGTCGCGGCGATGGCCAGGCCCTGACTGGTGATGACCACTGCGGCGAGGACGGTTGCCTTGGCCAGCAGCACACTCACGCGCCGAGGGGCGACGAGGAAGGTGGTGCGGATCATTCCGCTGGCGATCTCTCCGGTGATGGAGATGACGCCCAGCGCGGCCACGATCACCGTGGCGAGCTGCACTCCCGACATCGGGACGCTGAAGAAGCTCTGCGCGCTCTGCGCCGAGCCGCCGGCCGCGTCGTGCGCCAGCGCGGCGCTCACACCGACGCCGACGCCGACCACGACGAGCACGGCGGCCAAGGCGGTCATCGGCAGCGAGCGCACGCTGGTGACCTTCAGCAGCTCACTGCGCAGCAGGTTGCCGAAGCTGAGGCCGGAGGGTGTGCGGGTGGGATGGAGCGGCCGGCGCTCGGTGGAGGCGCGCCACTGCGCAGGGTCGGCCGTTCCTGCGTGCTCAGCAGGCGCCGCAGCGGCGTGAACCCTCGCCTGCTCCCTGACCTTCGCCGCTGCCGCAGTGCGGGAGTGCGGCGATGCACCTGCGGCGGAGTGCTCCTGGCGAAGGCGTGCGGCGGTCACGCGGCTCCTCTCGGCCTGACCAGCGCCAGACCTCATTACTCTGTTGGAGTTACGGTTGTTGCGCTGGCAGCGTAGCGCCGGGTAGGGGATGCGCCTAGCGCCGCGTGCCTGCCGGCGCACGCGCTGCAGCGTGCAGGCGCTCGCGCGGGTGCCGTGTGCGCTGGTCGACCTCATCGCCGGCCCGCCCGGGCGCCGTCGCCGCCGCGCGCTCGCACGCGCGCCCTGCGGCGGCGTTCACCAGCGGCGGCCGCCAGCAGCAGCAGGACGAGGGCGCCGGCCAGCAGCAGCCGGCGCCCGTCCAGGCCCGCCCCTGCCGCCTTGGGCAGGGCGAGAGTGATCTGCGGACCGGCGGGCAGGATGACGTGCAGCTCGAGCAGCTTGGTCAGGACCTTGTCCCACAGCGCCGCGGCCCCGCCGAAGGCGAGGAACAGCGCGGCCACCAGCACCAGGGTCATCTTGTCGTCGTCGCTGCGGGTCGGCTCGGACGAGGTGCTCATCGGGGACCTCCAGGTGCGGGGTCTGGGGCGGCTGGGTGCGGGCTTGCCGTCGGCGTGGGCACGGGTGCGCTGGCCGTGTGCGGCACGCCCGGCGCCGACGTGGCGGCGCTCGCGTGCTGGCGCGCACGCGCTGCCGCACGGCGGTGCCCGGTGAGGAAGCCGGCGGGCAAGAAGGCGTAGGCGAAGGTGAGCACGAGCAGCACCGACAGCAGCGCCGAGGCGCTGCCTTCGCTCATGCGTGCACCTGCTGCCGGCTGCTGCGGCTGGTGCGCGAGCGCTCCGCCTGCGGGTGCAGTCGGCGGGGCAGCAGCCAGGGGCGCTGGTCGTTCAGGTGGGCGATGCGCGCCTGCTCGAGGGTCCGGTACATCTGCGGGTGCGCCCACTGCGCGTAGCCGAAGCCGGTGCTGCTGGGCTCGGGGGCGGTCAGCTGCAGCGCTTCGTGAACCGCGGTGAGCGGGCTCATGCGCTGCAGCAGCTCGTGTTCGGCGACCCCGGGGCTGCCCGGGTCCGGGGTCCAGACGACCTGCGCCTTGACCGGCAGGCGGTGGGCGTTGGAGCACACGGCGCGTCCGGGCACCCGGCCGCTGAGCTCGGCGCCGATGACGCTGTGCCACATCAGCTGCGACTCCAGCGCTGAGGCCTTGCCCAGCCAGACGCGCTGGCCGAAGTGCTGCAGGGTGCCGACAGCCTCGGGTGCGCAGTGGGCCGCGCGGACGGCGAGGTGGATGCCGACGCCGCGTCCCTCGCGCAGCAGGTGTTCCAAGGCGATCAGGGTCGGTGAGACGGCCGGGTCCGGCGGTTCGGCCTCGTCGGTGTCGGCACGCGCGCTCAGGGCCGTCGCCTCCGGCGTGCTGGCGGGGTGGTGCAGGTGCCGCCGCGTCTGCAGGTGTGCTCGACGGCACGCTCGGTCGGCGGCGAGCAGTTCACGGGTGGTGCGGCGAGAGGCGTCGTCTTCGTCGTGGCTCCAGGCGTAGTGGCACCAGCCGCGCAGGTCGGTGAACTCGTCGATCGCCAGCAGGAGCGGGGTGCGCTCGAGCTGGCCTTCACTGGCGCACGCCTGCGCGTAGCGGTGTTCCATCTCGGCGTGCAGGGCGTGGACGATGGCGATGGCGGCGTGCACCTCGCCCTGGCCGGCGACAGCCTGCACGCCTGGCCACTCGCGCAGCGACTGCAGGCGGGAGTGGGTGGGGTCGATGAGGAAGGCCGCTCCGCCGGCGGCAGTCCACCCCATCGCCGCTGCGGGCAGGGCGTTGGTGCCTCCCGATCCCTGATGGCCGCCGGTGAACAGGTGCGCGTCGGCGCGCGGGCGCCAGGTGAGCCACTGCCCCTCGTCGGTGCGCGCCAGCAGGACCTCATCGACGCTGGCTGCGGCGGAGGTGGGGTTGGCGCTGCTGGCTGCGGCGGAGGTGGGGTTGGGGATGCGGGTGTGGAGCGTGGCGGTCGTTGTCATGACGTCACTCCGGGTCCGTGCGGGTGGGTGGGTGGGTGTGGGACAGCGGGAGGCGGTGCTTCGGTCCTGTGCTCAGCGCACGACGTGCAGTGGGGGGCGCTCAGGCGCTGGTCGCGCGGCGCGGCTGCCGCGGCGTCGGGGCGTGCCGGTCGAGCGCGCGCCGCTCGATCCGCCGGCGCGGCGGGGCGAGGCGGGGGTGGTGTCCTCGCGCTCGTCCTGCTCGGGTGCTTCGTCGAGGGGGTGTCGGGCGGTGACCATGGCACTGGCGTCGACGGTCAGCGAGCCGGCGCCGTCGTTGTCGTCGCGCCAGTCCAGGCATCGGGTGTCGTCGTCGTCGAGGTCGGGCGCCGGGTCCTCCTCGAGCACCGCCCAGTGGTCGGTGTCCTGGTCGAGCAGGACGAGCATGCCCGCCTCGAGCTCGTCGACGGTGAGGTCCTCGGGGTCGCCGTAGCCGGCGAAGCGGTCGAGCTCGTCGTCCTGGTCCTGCTCGGCGTCGTGCTCGCTGTCGTAGTCGCTGTCGTGTCCGGTGGCGTAGCTGAGCGCGACGTCCCGTGCGTAGCTGGCCTCGGGGTCGTCGCTGGTGGTGTTCCTGCTGCGCGGCTCGGTGGTGTTGCGGTGCTCAAGGCTGACGAAGCGTGAGCCGGCGGGCACCTGCTCCACGATGACGGCGCCTTCAGCGTCGAAGTCGTCGGCGGTTCGCGTCGAGCAGGTCGCGTCGTCGGGCTCGTCGGGTTCGTGCGCTTCGACGTCGTGGCCGGCGCCGAGCAGCAGCGCCGGCGCGAGCGTGGAGCGCGGCGCCCGCTCCGGGTGCAGGGCCAGAGGCACGATGCGGGCGAGGTGGCGCAGGTGGTCGGTGCTGGCCGGGCCGCCCGTGGAGCTGGTCTGCAGGAAGGCACCGGCCCACTGCCCGTAGCGGGGCTCGTCGAGGTCGCTGGTGTCCTCCACGTGCGGGGGGATGATGACCAGGCGTTCGTGGCGGCGCTGGGTGGGCAGCAGGCTGCGCAGGATGGCGAGGTCGCCGGTGTGCTCGGCTCGGACCTTGCGCGGGTCTGGGGTCCAGAAGGTCTGGATCTCGCGGGGGCGGTCGCCCTGGTCGAGGGTGATGCCGCGGCCGCGGATGCCCTTGGGCACGGAGACGGCCGCGGAGGGCGAGTCCCACATCATCATCGAGCCCTGCGGGGACAGGCGCCCCAGGCTCACCCGGGCGCGGAAGTTGTCGCGGCAGTTGTGCGTGGGGATGAAGCTGCGCCCGGCCAGGTACAGGTGGCTCGGTGAGTCTACGGTGATGCAGCGCACCGGCACCGAGGGCACCGGCTCGATGGCGATGACGTAGCGCTGTCGTGTGGTGGCGCGCCGGGTGTGGGCCAGCGCCGGCTCCAGCACCTTCTGCTTGCGGCCGATGCCGAAGACCTGCTGGTCGGGGGTGAAGGAGACCACCCATACCGGGCGCAACGTGCACCCGTGGGCGACGGAGGTGACGTACTCCTCGATGCCCGCGCCGCGGGCTTGGCGCACAGTGGGGATGAAGCCGAGGGAGGCGGCCAGCTCCGCCACGGCTTCGATCAAGCGGCGGTCGCAGTTGGTGAAGGTGACCTGACCGGAGAGCACCTCACCGGAGCCCCGGACGGCGCACGTGCCGTCGGCGTCGAGCAGTCCGGCGAGCAGCTCGGCGCGCTGCCGCGCCGATGCTCGCAGGTACACGGGCGGGACGTGTTTGTTGTGCAGCAGGTCCAGCTCGCGCAGGGCGCCGACGAGGGTGTGCCGGACTGGACCACCGCCGCGCTCACCGGTGCTGATGCCGTAGTTGAAGCGCGCGTAGTGCCTCACCCGGTACCCCAGCGCGCGGATCCGCTCCAAGACCTCCTCGTCAGCGGTGGCGATCGTGGCGGCGGCCTTGTGCCCATCACCCAGCCAGTAGCCGAGCAACCACGGGTCGATGGGCAGGTCGACCTCGGGCAGCACCAACGGCGCAGCGACCCCGATCGACCAGGTGGCGCCGTTCTTGTGGCCGCGCACGGTGCGCGCCATCTGGCCGGTGGTGACGATGCGCGCCGCGGCCTCCCGCCAGCTCGGCGCGGGTGAGGCCAGCTCCTGCCGCAGTACCGCGATGAGGTCGCGGCGGCGGTACGTGCGGCTCCCGAAGCGGCCCGCCCCACCTTCGCGGTAGCCCACGCTGGCCAGTTGCCACCGGCCGTCGTTGATGCCCAGGCGCAGCAGCGTGAGGCGACCACGACCCAGCTCCCGCTCGAACTCGCTGACGCTGACCACTCGCTCGTCCTCGACCAGGGTTGCCAGCTGCGCGGCCAGCTCAGCGTGAGCCGGCCACCGCTGGGCACGCGTGAGCGAGGTGGCGGCCACCGCGTCTCCCGCGCGCTGCGCGGCGGTTCGCGCCGCCCACAGGTGCTCCTCGTCGGCGACGATGCTGGAGCCGTCGGAGAAGCTGACCCGGTAGCAGGGGCGCCCGTGCGCGACGTCGGTGGTGGCGCTGACCCGCACCGCGCGCCCGTCCTCGCCCAGGACGTGGTCACCGACCTGGATCTGCCCCATGGTCGTCCACCCCTGCGGGGTGGGGATGGGCGTGTCGATCGCCAGCGCCTCACCGGAGAGGAAGTCTGCGTCCGGGCGCTGGGTGCCCAGCACCAGGTGGGTGCGGGCGGTGCGGCCCTTGCGGGCGATGGACTTCACCTTCTCCAGCACCGGCGCCCTGCTCGGGTCACCACCCTTGCCGGTGACGCGCACGCGCGCGTACCAGTCGGTGAGGTTGCCGTAGAAGTCGCGGAACTCGTCCAGGAAGAGGACGACCGGCTCGAAGTCGGACTCGTGCGCGCGTCCCTCGACGATCGCGGCGTACCTGTCCTCCATGATCTGCCACACCGTGTGGATGACGGCCACCTGCTCACCGACCGTGGTGGCCACCGCACGCACGTTGGGCCACTCGCGAAAGCCCAGGAACTCCACGCCCTTGGCGTCGTTGACGAAGACCGGCCACCCCCAGGCGGTGATCTCGGTCAGGACGCCGTGCAGCAGCACGGTCTTGCCGGTACCGGTGGCGCCGACGACCATCAGGTGCGGGTCGATGGCCGGCTGCCAGGTGCTCAGGTGACCGTCCTCGTCGACGGCCAGCTCGATGGCGACCTTGTCGTAGTCGCGCAGGACGTCCAGGCCGTCGCGCTGCGGCGGGGCCGGGTGCTCGATGCGGGTGGGCAGCGTGGGGCGGATCTCGAAGCGGACGGTGTCCTCCTCCAGCTGCCACAGCGCCCGCCAGCGTCCGGGCAGCATCGCGGAGAAGGTGCGCTCGATGCGCGCGCGCTGCGCGGGTCGTTCGATGCGCGTGCCGGCCTGGTGCTTGACCGTGACCGCGCGCAGCTGCAGCTGGCCGTCCTCGTCGAGCTCGTCGTCGAAGGTGGGCACGAGGGTGGCGGTGGCTCCGAGCATCTCGCGGGCGATGCGGGTGGCGCGCTCGACGGCCGGGGTCTTCGCGGCGGTGCTCTCCGCGCTCTCCAAGACGCGGCGCAGCTTCAGCACGCCGCGGCGCGCGTCGTGCCGGCGGATGGCGTACTCCTCGCCCAGCAGCCGCTGGACGGTGGCCAGCACGTCCTGGCTCCAGCGCGGGTGGTCGGTGTTGACGCTGCCGCGGTGGTAGCTCAGCCGCACGCGCTCAGGGGCACCGATCCAGTGCCCGCGCCAGCGCGAGGCCTTGACGTGCTCGCGGGAGGGCTCGCGCAGACCCAGCAGCGGGGTGAGGGCTTCGGTCAGCTGGTCTGTCAACCATGCGCGGCGCTGCGCGCGGACACCGGCGATGGCGCTGAGCAGCGCGGCGGCCTCCAGGGCCACACCGCCGGGCACGCCGAGTGCGTCCAGGTGCACCAAGGGCGCTCCGGCGTAGCAGCCCACTCCCCCGGCGGCCAGGCTCAACGCCCACACCGGCCAGCTCGGCGGCAGCGGCTCGAGGCCGGCCACGCGGGTGACCATCGCCGGCGCGGTGCGGGCGGTGCTCGCGCCTGCCTCGCCCGCGAGCGCCGGCGAGGTCGGGCGGGGTGGTGCGGTGACTAGCGCGGCGCTCAGGGAGTGGGCCACGGGTGTCTCCTCGGTCGTCGTCGATGGGGGTGCCTCTACAGGGAGTAGGTGCCCTCAGGACCGGTTTCGGACAGGTGACTTCCGAGGAGCCCATGCAGCGCACGGCGCGGCTGATGACCCGCGCTGCCGGGCGTGGGTCGTGCGGGTGCGAGCACGGGCACTTCGAGCGCTGGTGCACCGTGGATGTGGCGCGGCCCGGCCAGGGAGCAGGCACTGAGGGGTGTCCGGGGGACGGCAGGTGCAGCTGTCGCCCATGCGGGCCCCTGCGGTGGCGCTCTCCGCGGTGCACTGACCTCGCGTCGCGCACTCCATCAGAGGCGGTACGGCGTCAGGCGCCGCTATGTCCAGCTGGTTGAGCACTCAACACGCTGTGCGACGAAAGCGGCTGTGGCAGCGCCCGGCCGGCCCGCGCGCCCGGTCGGCACCGTCGGGGCGCGTCCGGTCCGTGCAGGGCTGCACGTCACCACTGCGCCCGGTCGCCTCAGGGCGCGAGCTGGCGCCGGCTGGAGTGCGCCAGGCGGCGCCCCGGCCCCTCGGGGCCGGGATCCCCGGGGTCCCCGGTGCCCCCGGGACCCCGCCGCCTCCCCCGACCACTCCCCCACCGAACGGCGCTCCGAAGAACGGCCTCAGCGGTTCCGCATAGTAGGCAATATGATGCAAACCCGTTGCGAGAGCATTACAATCAAGACAAGGACACCTTGGGACCGAGCAGCTCCCTCACCGCGGCGCTGGACGCGTATTTGATCGCGAGCGCTCCCCACAAGGACTCCCCCAACACCACCGCCGCGCTGCGCCGCGACGTCGCCGGCCTCGCGCGCCGCCTGGCCGACGTGCTCGAGACCGAGCCCGAGCAGCTGCGCATCGAGCAGCTGACGCTGAAGGCGCTGCGCCAGGCCTTCGCCGAGTTCGCCCACGACCACGCCCGCGCCTCCATCGGCGGCGCCTGGTCCACCTGGAACGGGCTGTGCACCTTCCTGGTCACCGAGGGCGTCATCGAGGGCAACCCCATGTCCGGTGTCGCCCGCCCGCGCCCGGAGCGCACCCAGCCCAAGGCCCTGCGCGGTGAGGACACCCCCGAGCAGCTGCTGCAGGCCATCGCCGCCGGCGTCACCGCCGGGCGCAACCCCTGGCCCGAGCGCGACCTGGCCATCCTCACCGTCCTGCTCGTGGCGGGCCTGCGCTCCGCGGAGCTGCTGGAGCTGCGGGTGCGCGACCTCGCCGGCGCCGAGGACGAGCCGCGCCTGCACGTGCGCGGCAAGGGCAACGCCGAACGAAGCGTGCCCATCGAGCCGGTCATGGCCGAGCTGCTGCACGCCTACCTCGACTCCCGCCGTGACCGCTTCGCCACCCCCCGCCCGCCTGCCCGGCGACGCCTCCCTGTTCGTCTCCACCTACGGCACTGCCCTGACCCGCAACCAGCTGCAGTACCTCGTGCGCTGCGTCTACCGCCGCGCCGGCATCCACGACCGCGTCCCCCAGGGCGCCCTGGTACACGCCCTGCGGCACACCTTCGCCACCCGCGTGGTCGCCTCCGGCGGCTCCGCCGTGGAGGTCATGCGCCTGCTGGGGCACCAGTCGCTGACCACCAGCCAGCGCTACATCGACGCCGCCGCCACCGAGCTGCGCACCGCCGCCGCGGGCAACCCGCTGTACCGCACCATCGCCCAACTGCCCGGCGTCGCACGCTGACATCGGGCCGGCGGCTTCCCTGGCCGTGGGGTGGGTAGACGAGCCGGACCGCCCGACTTCACGGTCACGGACTTCACACTCATGCTTGGTATGTGGGTGATCGGGGGCCCGTCCTCTCCGACGGGTGAGCGATCAGTTCCCACCGGTCCACGGGTCTGCAGTGCATGACGACGTTCGCGTTGATCCACGGTTCCGGTGATGGCGGCTGGGCGTGGCACCTGGTGCAACGCGCGCTGCGTGAGCGCGGCTACGAGGCCCTGGCACCGGACCTGCCCACCGACCGCGACGGGGCGACGTGGGACGACTGCGTGGACGTGTTCGCCGCCGCGGCCGCAGGTGCCGAGGACCTCGTGGTGGTCGGGCACTCCTCCGGAGGGTTCATCGTGCCGCTGGTGGCGCAGCGGCTGGACGCCTCGCTGCAGGTCTTCCTGGCCGCGATGGTGCCGCGCCCGGGTGAGAGCGGCAGCGAGTGGTTCGCCGACGTCGGCTGGGAGCGAGCGGTGGCTGAGCAGGCGGCGGCAGACGGCGGCCTGACGGGCAACCCGGACCCTCTGATCGCCTTCTACCACGACGTGCCGGCGGCACTGGCCAGCCAGGCCCTGGCGAGGGAGCGGCCGACCGGTGGAGGGCTCGGTGAGGTGGCGTGGCCCTCGCCCGCGCTGCCGAGGATCGCGGCGAGGTACATCGTCACGACCCGTGACCGCTTCATCCCCCCCGCGGTGCAACGTCGGGTCGCGTCCGAGCGCCTCGGCATCACCGAACCGGACGAGATCGAGGCAGGGCACTGCGCCGGCCTGAGCCGACCCGAGGAGCTGGCCGACCTCCTCGCCGGCTACGTCGACCGTGCAGGCCGGGGATGACCGACTCCGGCCTGCGACTGCGCGAACGTCCTCTCATTCCGCGTTGTGCGTGATTGTCAGCTACCGGCGACGTGGTGATCTTGTCGATGTCCGTCCCTGCACCGGTGCTAACGATCCGTCGGGCCCGTGTGCACACATCGCCTCCCGAACCAGGCGCCGGCTGGATAGCGTCGACGGCGTGACCACACCGCGCCGCGCGCTGCTGCCCACCACGCTGTGCGCGCTGACCCTGGCCGGGACCCTCACCGGCTGCTCCAGGCAGGAGGAGCTGCCTCTCGCCGCCGTCAGCCAGGCCGAGGCCCGCACCGCCGTCGCCCAGGTCGTCGCCCTGGCCGCCCAGCGCACCGAGGAGGCGATGCAGCAGCTGTGCGCCGAGAACGACGGCTGCCCCGGCATGTCCAGCTCCATCGAGTTCACGCCCCTGGAGGCACCCGGCCCCGACCGGGCGCCGAGGGAGGTGTGCACCGTGGCGCTGCCGGCCACCCCCTCGCAGGCCGGCTCGCGCATCGTGGTGCTCGAAGGCACCGACGGCCACGGGCGCGCCTACGTCACCCAGGTCCTCATCGACCGCGCCCGCGAAGCCGAGGACGACGAGGACGGCCTGCAGGTGCAAGAGCCGGGGTTCTGGCTGGGCATCCGCTACACCGCGCTGCAGCACGGGCGGGCCTGGAGCGCAGCCGTCGACGGGCCCAGGCAACCGGAAGCGGACAACGAGCAGGCGCGACGGGCGTGCACGGACACCGACGCCTGGCTGGCCCAGGTCGCCACCCGCTCCCCTGACGACGGCGCCTCGACCCAGTCGACCGCGAAGGGCACCTGAGCGCGCACCTCGTGGTCATCCCGCGTTGTGCGCGCTACCACTGGCAGCTGACGACTTCACGGACGTGTCGATGGACGGCAGACCGCGCAAGCAGTGGCTCGAGCCGCCGGCTCCTAGGGTGAGCGCATGAGGTCGGGGGTCATCGTTCGCCGTGCACGACCCAGCGACGCGCCACAGATGGCGCAGGTCCACGTCACCTCCTGGCAGCAGACCTACCGCGGCCTGATGCCTGACTCCCTCCTGGACGACCCGGACCTCCTGCCAGCCCGTGAACGCTTCTGGACCGGCGCCCTCACCGATGAGCGGTGGAGCAGCAACCGCACCGTCGTCGCCGAAGTGGACGGCACCATCGTCGGCATCGCGATGTCCGGTCCCGCGCAGGAGCCCGACGCCACCGAGGAGTTCCAGCTGCACCTCATCTACGCCGATGCGGCCCACCACGGCTGCGGAGCAGGAGCAGCACTGCTCAACGCCGTCCTCGAGCCCGAAGAGTCGGCTGCCCTGTGGGTCGCAGACCCCAACCCTCGCGCCCAGGCCTTCTACCGCAAGCACCGCTTCGCCCCCGACGGACGCAGCAAGACCGAGGACGGCGTGCGCGAGGTCCGATGGGTCCGCCCCGCCGGTACGTCGTAGCGACCGCAGTCCTGCTCCGCCCTCGACGTCACGGTCATCCCGCAATCCGTGCGCGATCATGGTTGGAGACTTCATGGTCTTGCCGAAGAGCAGGTTCGAGGTGCCCCCACCGTGGGGGTGTGGGCCAGTGACACGAGGTACGTCAGGGCCGGTCAGCGCGCTGCAACACGATCAGCGGGGTCACGTAGTGCTCGAGCACCCGTCCACCGAGCTCCTCGACCGCCCCTGCCGCCTCCGCCACCTCGGCCGTGTCCCAGTTGCTGAAGGTGGTGAACAAGTCCCGCACCTGCTCAGTGCTCAGCTCGATCGCCCATGGGAAGTGCTCGACGTGGCTGAGGCTGAAATGCCCGCTGCGGGTCAGCTGCTCGACCCACGCCGTGGTGTCCAGCTCCCCAGGGCCGGGCCGTGGCGGCTCACTGCGCGGGGGCTTGATCTGCACGACCCGCTCCCGGAAAGGCGTCAGTGGCACGGACGGGTCACCGAAGACGTTGCGCCACACAGCGAACCAGCCGTCTGGGGCCAGAGCGCGGTGCACTTTCGGCAGCACCACGTCCAAGTCGAACCAGTGCACCGAGGTGGCCGCCACCGCCACCTCGAAAGCCGCCGTCGGCAACGGCACGCTCTCGGCGGTGCCGACCCGCACCTCGACCTGCGGGAAGCGCCGGCGCAGGCGCCCGGCCAGCTCGGCGCCAGGCTCCACGGCCAGCACCCGGGCACCGGCCTCGATCATCGGCCCGGTGGCCTGCCCGGTCCCCGCGCCCAGCTCGAGCACCCGGGCGCTCGATGTCAGCAGACCCAGCTCAGCCAGGCGCGCCCACAGCTGCGCCGGGTACGGCGGTCTGGCACGTTCGTAGGTCCCGGCATGGGCCTCGAAGTGCCTGGGACCAAGCATCTCCACACCATAGGCGCCCGGCGCCCGGCCCTGAACCTCGCGGTCATCCCGCGTTGCGCGATCTCGGGTCGTGGTGCGTGGCGGGCGCGGGCCGCATGCACCCCCCGTCGCCAGCCCCGCTTGGTGGCGACCACCAGCAGCACCTGCCGTGCAACCTGCGTGAGCCATCGATTAGAAAGAGCCCCACGCCCGAGCGGCCACCAGCAGCACCACCAGCACTGCGAAGTCCACGCCGTAGCTGAGCAGCAGCACCCGCCGCAGCGCGAAGCCGTCGAGGAAGAGCAGCATGACCAGCGTGCGCGTGGTCGCGCCGAACAGCCACCCCCCGAAGCACACAAGCGTGATCACAACGCTGGTCCAGCCCCAGGTACAGCTGGAGAAGTCGCCCCCGAGCAGAGTGAGCACCGCCCCCAGGAGGGGCCCCAGCGTCCACCACGAGAACAGGGCCTCACCAGCCAGGAGCACCAGCCCCAGCGCGAGCGCGGCAGCCAAGCGCACCCGGCGGCGCCGGGCACCTGGCTGCAGCTCGGCAGCGGTCGGTGTGCTCACCCGAGCCAGTCCGACCGTGACGACCGTGAGCGCCGTCCCTGCACGTACCTCACCGAGCGATCATGACAGCAATCACCGGCCTGCGGGCGAGCACTCGTGCACTCGCCCCGGGCAGCAGCGCTACCCAGCCCCACCAGCGCTCCCGCGCACATGCCGCAGGAGTGGCCAAGGTCAGCCAGCAGCCCTCGCAGGAACACCCGGTGCTCCTGCGTCGCTGAGCGACGGGTCCTGGCCGTACAGGCGCAGCAGACCCCGCTGGCCGCCGTCGCTGGTTTCGGCGTAGACGACGAAGACGCGTCCCTGCGCGTGGCGTCGAGCCCACCGCATGACCTCCTCGACGTCGCCGGCGCCCGCGACCCGCCGCTCGTCGCAGGCTGAGGCCGCATCCGGCCCCGGTACGCCCCAGAAGTAGACGCGGTAGACCGGCTGCTCGATCTCCCAGCTGATGTCTCGAGGGTCCACGCCATCGACGTCCACCTCTCCATGCTTGCAGGACCCGCGCTCGCCCGGGCGCACCCACCGGTCAGGCCGCGCTGCAGCGCACCCGCTGACGGCATCGGGCGAGGTGCCTCTACTGACCCGCTCCAGCGCGCCAGGTCAGCGACAAGCTCGGCCTGGTGCGCAGCCACAAGCCGTCCACGGGCAAGCGCTCGTCGAAGGCGATGCCCAGCAGCTCGCGCCCGGCGGCTCGTTCCGCCCTCAGCGAGCGCACCGCGTGCAGCTGCAGGTGCACCAGCTCCTCACCGGCCGCGTGCAGCACCAGCCGGACCAGGTCCGAGGCCGGCTCCACCTGCAGCTGCACCCGGCTGGCTCCCCGCGTCAGGGTGAAGCGGACGCAGACGTAGGGCCAGGGCGCGTCCTGGATGCCGAACGGGTAGAGCGGCTCGCTCTCGAAGAGCCGGGCCAGGTCCTGCAGCGCCGGCAGCGGATCCATCACCACAGCACTGTGCCTCGCCGTGACGACACGCCCGCCCGCGCCGCCTGCTGCGCGTCCTCGTGAGGCTGGGTGGCAGCTCCGACCCGGATGAGGCGGGCAGCTTGTGCCCGCCGCCACCGAGGCCGATACTGGGCAGGTGCGCATCCCCGTAGGGGTGCGAAGTGGGCCCGGCAGCCTTCCGGACGGTGGGTGAGCCGGGCTTCGCGCTGTCCAGCCCGGATCGGGCCGGCGCGGCCGCTCAGGCCCGAGCGCGTCCCAGCCGCAGCAGCCGCGCCGTGACCGCGTGCTCACGGCGGCGTCACAGCCTCGCCGACGCGCTCACCGCACCTGCCGGACCTCACCGATGATCGGGCGGACCCGCTGCTGCCAGGTACTGCCGTGGCTCCAGCACCACGCCACCGCGTCCGCGATCCACAGCAGCGGCTCGCTGCGCGGTGGTAGGTGCTCGTACACCAGCTCATCGGCCACCCCCGCCTGGTGCACCGCCGCGCGCAGGGTGCGCCGGTCGCTGGCCAGCAGGGAGTCGTCCTGTTCCAGCACCAGCCGGTGCGCCCCGGCGCCGGCGCAGTCGGCGACCAGCTGCTCCAGAACCATGCGTCGCGCGGTGCGCTGATCGGCGATCGTGCGGGCGTCGTACAGGTCGACGAGCACCCCGCTGCGGCACAACGCCGCCGCGATCTGCCCCTGGCGGGCCTTGCCCTCCTTGGTGAAGTGCAGCCGCTCCTGCCGCGCCAGCAGCAACCCCCGCAGCAGGGTGCGGGTCGGGGCCAGCTGCCGCGGCTGGACCAGGGCGGCGGCCACCAGCAGCCCGTCGGCCTTGGTCTCGTCCACGAAGACGTGCACGCTCACCCCCGCCACCTCCGCGGCAGCGGCGGCACGGGCGAGCGCGAGGGCAGTGGCAGTGGCAGTGGCAGTGGCAGTGGCAGGGCTGATGCTGACCGTGAGGACGCGCGGGCGGCAGCGCAGAAGAGGAGGCTGACGATCCGGGCGGGCACCGCGACAGCATCCTGGACCGCCCCGGGGTGCGCCCCGGCGGGTCGTCCCGCTGCTCACCCCGCTGCTCACCCCGCTGCCGACTCGGGCCGGGGCCGGCTTGCGACACCCCTGCAGCGCGTCGGCCGCGCACTCCCGTCGGGCGTGCCAGGGGCCACGCACGCGCTCCGGCGTGCGGGGTCCCTGGAGTCGCCGGTGCGCAGTCACCGGAAGCCGACGTGCGCGGCCTGGAGGCCCAGCAGCACGAACGAGAAGGACGTCAGCGTGATCAGGGCAGCGCGGATGCGGTTCTCCTCGGTCACCGGGTCCTGCGTGCCAGGGGTGCGGTGGACGGGGACGACGGTGGGCAGCGCCTCGTGATTCGGTGCAGGCGATCGGGTGACCCACCTCAAGGTGAGCTCACAGCCTACCGATGAGCTGACGGTGATCCCCGAGGACTTGCATGTCGCCGCCGCGCCTGCCGGCGTGCGGCTGCTGCCCACCGAGGCGCGCGACATGGTGCCCTCGGCGGTGCGCTGGGCCCAGGTCGTGCACGCCGCGGTCAAGGCCGTGCCCTCCCAGGTGATGCTGCGCCCGGCCCGGCGCTCGCTGAGCGCGGTGGTGTGGGTGCTGGCCGCCGCGGCCGACTTCGAGGACCGCATCCCGGCGTCCTTCACCGCCGCGGTGCTGGCCCGCGAGGCGGGTGTGGGGGCGCGGGTGTGGCAGCAGCGCACCGCGTGGCTGCGTCAGCACGGCTGGCTGGAGCACGACGGGCAGCACCACCGCTCGGGGTGGAGGCTGCGGACGCCGGCGTGAGGACGCCGACATGAGGGGCGTGAGCGGCGTGGTGGGCGAGCACGGCGGGGACGCCTCGTGAGGCGCGGGCACCAGCACCCCGAGGGCGCGCGCGCCTTCACGCTGGAGGAGACCATGCGCTTCCCGCACCAGGTATGCCCCGGCTGCGAGCGGCGCAGCGAGTGGTGGACCTGGTACCGCCACCAGAACGACGGCGCCTGGTACCTCTCAGTAGGGCGCTGCCCCGAGTGCGACCGTGCCCGCCCCGAGGGTCCTGACGCCGAGGGTTCCGCGCAGCAGTAGAGGCCCACACCGCGCGCTCCTGCCGGCCTGCTCAGCCCCGCACAGCGCGCCGCAGCCTGCCCGGCGGCTGCTCAGCGTCCGAGGCGCCGGCCCCCGGGGGAACCAGCGTCCGCGGAGCCGGGGAGTTGGCTGAAGCTGCCCTGTGCCCACCCGGTGCGCCACTAGCGTGGCGCGGCGGAGCACAGCGGCTTCGGGCAACGAGCACGGAGGAACAGGCATGGTGGGTACGGGCGCACGTACAAGCACGGGCACAGGCACGAGCACGAGTGCGGGCACAGGCACGAGCACGGGTGTGGGCGGGTGGGCACGGCGCGGGGCTGCCGCGGCCCTGGCAGCGCTCAGCATCGGCGCGCTGGGGGCCGGGCCGGCGCAGGCCCACCACGGCTACGACGTGGACTGCGGCGACTTCCAGTACCAGGAGGACGCCCAGGCGCACATGAACGCCCACCCCGGTGACCCCGACGGCCTGGACGGCAACCCCAAGGACGGCATCGCCTGCGAGTCCCTGCCGCACCGCCCCGCTCCCCCGCCCCCGCCGTGCGGTGTGCAGGGCGCCATCGCCGCCCGCTGGAACGCCCTGGGCGCCGCGCGCGGAGTGCTCGGCGCCGCCACCACCTGCGAGCTGCTCACCCCCAACGGCGCCGCGCGCTACACCCACTTCCAGAACGGCTCGATCTACTGGTCCTCCTCGACCGGGGCGCAGGACGTGCGTGGGGCCATCAAGGACCGCTGGGCCGCCCTGGGCTGGGAGACCTCCTGGCTGGCGCTGCCGCTCACCGGGGAGAACGCCCTGCGCGGCGGGGCCTTCAACCACTTCCAGGGCGGCTCCATCTACTGGTCGCCCCCGACGGGTGCGCACGCGGTGCGCGGGCTCATCCGCGACACCTGGGCGCGCCAGGGCTGGGAGACCGGCCCGCTGGGCTACCCGACCACCGACGAGACCGCGATCCGCAGCGGGGCCTTCAACCACTTCACCGGCGGCTCGGTGTACTTCTCGCCGTCCACGGGCGCGCACCTGGTGCGCGGGCTGATCCGCGACGCCTGGGCACGGCAGGGCTGGGAGAGCGGGCGGCTGGGTTACCCCACCTCCGACGAGTACGACGTGCCCGGCGGGCGGCGCAGCGACTTCCAGGGCGGCTCCATCACCTGGACCCCGGCCGGCGGAGCGGTCATCTCCTACGCAGCGTGACGCGGTGAGGCACGAGCTGCGCTGACCACCCGTCCCGGGCGGGGACGTGCCGGCGGCGGCACGATCGTGAGCCGCCTGACCCGACGTACGGCACAGGCAACCACCGCGGGCCGGTGGCCGTGGCTGCAGCCACGGCCAC
>NZ_JBJLSG010000007.1:0-68250 GCF_050871925.1 Kineococcus gurbantunggutensis | reverse complement strand
TTCCTGTTGTCTTTCATCAGAGGTTTCGCGCGGGGGGGCCCCCCCCCCGCGCGCGCGGGCACCGGCGACACCGCCCGGCGGCGCCAGGGCTAGGGGCGGGCCACCACCTCTTCCGACGGCCCGCGCGTGGGCGACGCCTTCGACGTCACCCAGCGCTCGGTGGCCTCCGTGCTCGCCGTGGCCGTCGTGGCCGTCCTGGTCCTGCGCACCTCGCTGCCGCTGGGGCTGATCGTCCTGCTGGGCATCCCCGCGGTGCTGGCGGCGCTGCTGGTGCTGCTGCGCCCGCTGCAGGAGCGCCAGCGCCGCCAGCGCGAGCTGAGCGGCCAGCTCACCGCGCTGGGCACCGACACCGTGCGGGGCCTGCGGATCCTGCGCGGCGTGGGCGGCGAGGAGGTGTTCCTGGCCCGCTACCGCGACAAGAGCCAGCAGGTGCGCGCCGCGGGCGTGCGGGTGGCGGCGTGGGAGTCGGCGCTGGAGGCCCTGCAGGTCCTCGTGCCCGGCCTGCTCGTGGCCGCCCTGGTGTGGGCCGGCGCGCGCGCCACCGTGCGCGGCGAGATCAGCCCCGGCGAGCTCGTCGCCCTCTACGGCTACGCCGCGTTCCTCACCTCCCCGCTGCGGATGCTCGTGGAGACCGCCGACAAGTACGCGCGCGCCCTCGTGGCGGCCCGGCGGCTGGTGACGATGCTGGAGGTGCCGGCGCGGCTGGCCGACGCGCCCGCCGCCGAGCAGGAGCACCCGCCGGCCGGGGCGCTGGCCGAGGCGGCCTCCGGCGTGGTCGCCGCCCCCGGCGAGCTCACCGTCGTGGTCACCGACCCGCCGGAGCTGGCCGGGCCGCTGGGCCGGCGCCTGGCGCGCTTCGACGACGGCGACGACCCCGGCGGCGGCACCACCCTGGCCGGCGTGCCGCTGCGCCGGGTGCCCGTGGCCGAGGTGCGCCGGCGCGTCGTGCTCGCCGAGGACGACGCGCAGCTGTTCAGCGGGACCCTGCGCGAGCAGGTCGACCCGGAGGGCCGGCACGGCGACGCCGAGGTCCTGGAGGCGCTGCGGGTGGCCGACGCCACCGAGCTGCTCGACCTCGTCGACGGCGGCCTGCGCGGGGCCGTCGCCGAGCGCGGCCGCTCCCTGTCCGGCGGCCAGCGCCAGCGCCTGGCGCTGGCCCGGGTGCTGCTGCGCGACCCCGAGGTGCTCGTGCTGGTGGAACCCACCAGCGCCGTCGACGCGCACACCGAGGCCCGCATCGCCGAGCGGCTGCGGCGGGCGCGCGCCGGGCGCACCACGCTCGTCGCCAGCGCCAGCCCGCTGGTGCTGCCGCACGCCGACACCGTGCACTGGGCGCCCGGCGGGCGGGTCGTCGCCAGCGGCCGGCACGCCGAGCTGCTCGAGCGCGAGCCCGGCTACCGCCGCTTCGTCACCCGCGACGCGGCCGCGAGCACCGGCGACGCCGCCACCGGGACCGGCACCGGCACCGGCACCGGCGGCGCCGCGGCGCCCGCCGCCGCGGCCGACGTGCGCGAGGGCACCGGCGCGCTGACCGTGCGACCGCGCCGCCCCGTGCCCGCCCCCCTGCCCGGCGAGGAGACCCCGTGAGCACCACCGAGGGCGTGGAGCCCCTGCTCGAGGAACGCCCCACCCTGCCCGTCGCCGACCGCGCGCAGGTGCTGCGCGACGTGCGGCGCCTGGTGCGCCAGCACCGCCGCCCCGGCCTGGCGATGCTGGCGCTGCACGCCGGCGCCGCCCTGGTCGGGCTGGCCGGCCCGTGGCTGCTGGGCAGGCTCGTGGACCGGGTGGTGGCCGCCGCCCGCGGCGCCGACCCGGCCGCCGCGCTGGCCGACGTGGACCGCACGGTGGCGCTGCTCGTGGCCGCCGTCGTCGCCCAGGCCCTGCTGGCGCGGGTGGCGCGGTACCGCTCGCTGTCGCTGTCGGAGGAGGTGTTCGCGCAGCTGCGCGAGGAGTTCCTCGGCCGAGCCACCCGCCTGCCGCTGTCCGTGGTGGAGCAGGCCGGCACCGGTGACCTCGTCTCGCGCACCACCAACGACGTGGAGTCCCTCAGCTACACCGTGCGCTACGGCGCCCCGGCGATCCTCGTGGCCGCGGTCACCACCGCCTTCACCGTCGCTGCGGCGTTCCTCACCGGCCCGCTGGTGGCGCTGGCGGTCCTGGCCGGCCTGCCCGGCCTGCTGGTGGGCACCCGCTGGTACCTGCGCCGGGCGCCGCAGGGGTACGCCGCCGAGCGGGCCTGGTGGGGGCGCATCTCCACCACCCTGGGCGAGAACGTCGAGAACGTGCGCACCGTGGAGGCGCTGGGCCTGGCCGAGCACCGGGTGCGGCTGCTGGACCGCGTCATCGGCCAGACGGTCGAGCGCGAGCGGTACACGCTGCGGCTGCGCACGGCGTGGTTCCCCACCATCGAGATGTCGTACCTGCTGCCCGTGGTGGTGGCGCTGGTGTGGGGCGGGTTCCTCGTGCGCCACGACCTCGCCAGCGCCGGGCAGGTCGCCGCCGTCGTGCTGTACCTGCGCCAGCTCGTCGGCCCCGTCAACGAGCTGCTCATCTGGTGGGACGAGCTGCAGGTCGGGCAGGCCTCGTTCGCGCGCGTCGTGGGCCTGGCCTCCGTGCCGCCGGACCGCGCCGAGCTCGGCGAGCGACCCGTCTCCGACGACGTGCGCGCCGAGCGCGTGGGCTACGAGTACGCCCCCGGCCGGCCCGTGCTGCACGGGGTGTCGCTGTCGCTGGAGCCCGGTGAGCGCCTGGCCGTCGTCGGTCCCACCGGCGCCGGCAAGTCCACGCTGGGCCGGCTCATCGCCGGCATCGCCCCGCCCACCAGCGGGTCGGTGCGCGTGGGCGGCGCGGAGGTGACGGGCCTGCCGCTGGAGGAGATGCGCCGGCAGGTCGCGCTCGTCACCCAGGAGCGGCACGTGTTCAGCGCCTCGCTGCGCGACAACGTCGCCCTGCCCCTGCCGGAGGCCGACGACGGCGCCGTGGAGGCGGCGCTGGAGTCCGTGGACGCCCTGGGCTGGGCGCGCGCGCTGCCGCAGGGGCTGGCCACGCGGGTCGGTGAGAACGGGGTGGAGCTGTCGGCCTCGCAGGCGCAGCAGGTGGCGCTGGCCCGCCTGGTGCTGGCCGACCCGCACACCCTCGTGCTCGACGAGGCGACCTCGCTGCTGGACCCGAACACCGCCCGGCACACCGAGCGCTCCCTGGCGGGGGTGCTGGCCGGGCGCACCACCGTGGCCATCGCGCACCGGCTGCACACCGCCCACGACGCGGACCGCATCGCCGTCGTCGAGGGCGGGCGCATCACCGAGCTGGGCACCCACGAGGAGCTGGTGGACGCCGACGGGCCGTACGCGAGCCTGTGGCGCAGCTGGCACGGCGGCTGAGCGACCGGACGCGTCGAGCGGACGCGTCGGACGCGCCGGCCGGGCGCGGCGACGGCCGCGGCGCGGGCCCTGCGGGGTCCGTGCCGCGGCCGTCGCCGCGTGCGGGGCGGTTCAGCCCTTGCGGCGCTTCTCGAACGGCTGCTCCGGGTACAGCGCGTCCACCTCGATCTCCACCAGCCAGCCGGGCACCGGCAGCGAGGCGACCTCCAGCGCCGCGCGCGAGGGGCGCGCGACGTTCTCGACCAGCGGCGGCGCGGGCGCCGCGGTGCCCAGCGGCACGTCGACCGCCTCGCCGCTGAGCAGGTCGACGTTGGCGAAGTACTGCCGGTAGGCGCGGTTCCAGCCGGCGAAGTCGGCGACCTCGGTGCCGGCCTCGTTGGCGAGGAAGACCCGCATGGTGATGACGTCGTCGAAGCTCAGGCCCTGCGCGGCGAGGTTCTCGCCGATGGCGGCCAGGGCGTTCAGGCCCTGCGCCTCGGTGAGGGTGACGCCCTCGGGCAGCTCCCCGCCCAGGGCCTCGAGGTCCACGTACGCCTCCGGGGTGCCCGGGGCGGCGGCGGGGTTCGCCGCCGACGGGCCGATCCCGCTGGACTTGTAGATCGCGGTGGCCGGGCCGATCCCCACGCCGTTGGCGATGTTGGGGTTGGTGTTGCCGGCCGGCAGCGCCACGGTGACGGTCCCCGGCGCGGGGGTCCCGCCGCGGGTGGCGGCCACGCCGGCGCCGGCACCGAGGCCGACGAGCAGCAGGGCGCCGACGCCCACGGCCAGCGGCCGGCGGGTCAGGGGCTTCTTCACGGGTTCTTCTCTCCGCTCGGTGGGGGGTCTCAGCTGCTCATGACGCGCTGGTGCAGCGCGGTGACGGTGGCGCGCGCCGAGGTCATGGCGCCGTGCTGCCAGGCGATGGCGTGCGAGAGGTGGTCGCCGGCGAAGTAGACGTTGCCCTGCGGGGCCAGCAGGGTCGCGTACTCCGGCCCGGTCTGCGACCGCCAGCCCACCCAGCCGGCCTCGCTGAAGCGCGTCGCGCTCCAGGAGACGGTGAACGAGGAGGCGATGTCCTGCGCGTACGCGTCGCCGTGGATCCTCACGCCGTTCTGCACCGCGCGCTGGTGGCGCTGCGCGTGCGGCAGGGCCGCGTAGTCCAGCGCGTCCTGGCCGTAGTTGTAGTAGCCGACGACGACGCCGCGGTCGGTGTGGAAACCCGAGGACGGGTACCACACGTGCGCCAGGTCCAGGTCGGTGTTCGTGATGCCGCCGTAGATGCGCAGGTCGTCCTCCCACCAGCGGCGGGAGTACTCCAGGCCGATCTTGCCGGTGGGCGAGGGCCGGGCCGCCTGCAGCGCGGCGGTGACGCCGGGGCCGAGGTTGTGCGGGATCCGCGCGGCGATGTGCGGGGGGATCGTGTTGACGACGAAGTCGGCGCGGGCGGTGCGGGTGGCGCCGCGGGCGTCGACGTAGTCGACCTCGCCGCCGGCGGGGGTGGTGCGGATCCCGGTGACCTCCGCGCCGTAGCGGATCTTCGACGGGCCCACCGCGCGCTCCAGCGCGTACGCGATGCGGTCCATGCCGCCGACCGGCTGGAACATCATCACGGCCTGGTCCCAGCCGAACTCGAAGGTGAACTCGCGCCCGATGCCGCTGGCGACGACGTCGTGCAGCGCGGGGGCCGGGGAGATCGAGCCGGCCTGCAGGCCCGCGCCGGGTTCGACGTCGTAGCCGCGCCGGCCGCTGCCGCCCAGGTACAGGTCGGCGGCGGCGGGGTCGCCGGTGGAGTTGCCCAGGTCGCCGAAGTCGCGCAGGAACTCGATGAGCGCCTCCTTGTCGGAGGCGCTCAGCTCGTCGTCCAGCGCCCCGGCGTTGGTGGCCTTGGACAGCAGCTCGGAGACGTAGCCGTACACGTCGGCCTTGGCGGTGCGGTGCCTGACGGCGGTGTTCGAGATCGCCGTGTCGCCGGTGTAGTACAGCAGCGCGTCGGCGTTCTGGTTCACGAACGGCTCGATCGCCACACCCAGCTCGCGGCAGTAGTCCAGGGTGACGTGGTGCTGCGGGATGCGCGCGGGGCCGGCGTTCATGTACTGGCCCTCGGCGAAGCGCACGCGCTGCGTCTCGCCGTTCAGGTCGGTCTCGGTGTCGCCGCCGCGCACCGTCCAGTTGCGCCCGCCGGGGCGCTGGCGCCCCTCCAGCAGGGTGACCCGGTACCCGGCCTTGCCCAGCTCGTACGCCGTGGTCAGGCCGGCGATGCCCGCGCCGAGCACCAGGACGGTGCGGCGCGAGCGGCCGGTGAGGGTGAAGTCGGACGCGCGCGGCGGGGTGAAGGCGGCGTTCTCGGCGGCCGACGCCGCCGGGGCCAGGCCGAGGGCGCCCATGGCGCCGAACATGGCGCCGGCGCCGCCGGTGGCGCCGACACCACGGAGGAAGTTCCTGCGGGAAACGGGCACGGTTCTCCTCGAGAGAAGCACAAGGGGGTCACCCGCGGTGAGGGGGGACGCCTTGAACCCTGGCCGTGCAGTGTTTCGCGCAGATCACGCGATCATGAAGTCTGTGTTGCCCCTGTGACGTTCGGTGGCGGGGTGCGCCGTCGCGCCCCGCCACCGCCGACACCGACACCGCCGACACCGACACCGCCGACACCGCCGACGCGGCCGGCACCGCCGACGCGGTCCTCAGCGGGCGGTGAGCTCCTCGAAACCCACGCCGGTCCACTCCGCCGAGCGCGCCCACAGCCACGCCGCGTCGGAGGTGTCGTACGCCGCCGCCGAGGCCCGCTCCAGCACCGGGAAGCCCTTCCAGCCGCCGACGCCGTCCGGGCCGAAGTACTCCCCGCCCGTGGCGTCCGGGTCGCCCGCCGCGCGCAGCAGCGGCCACGCCCCCTGCGCCGGCGGGTGCCCCACCAGGCGGCCCAGCGCCCGGCCCAGCGCCCCGCCGACGGGGACCTCCGGCGCCAGCGGCGTCGCCTTCCACAGGTTCGTGTCCGACAGCCCCGGGTGCGCGACCGTCGAGACCAGCGGCGCCCCGGCCGCGGCGGCGCGCCGCTGCAGCTCCAGCCCGAACAGCAGGTTCGACAGCTTGGACTGCCCGTAGGCGTGCCAGCGCCGGTAGGAGCGCTCGCTGAGGTAGCCCTCCCGGTCCAGCGGCCCGAAGCGGTGCGCCACGCTCGCCACGCTCACCACGCGCGCGCCGCCGCCGGCCAGCAGCAGCGGCAGCAGCAGCCCCGTCAGCGCGAAGTGCCCCAGGTGGTTCGTGCCCACCTGCAGCTCGAACCCGTCCGCGGTGCGCCCGAACGGCGGCGCCATCACCCCGGCGTTGTTCACCAGCACGTCCACGCTCGCGCGCCGCTGCGCGACCTCCTCGGCCGCGCGCCGCACGCTGGACAGGTCCGCCACGTCCAGCGCCAGCACCTCCGCGGAGGCCTTCACGCCCGAGTCCGCGACCTCCGCGCGCAGCCGCTCCAGCGCCGCCGCGCCGCGCCCGGCGTCCCGGCAGGCCAGCAGCACGTCCGCGCCGCGGCGGGCGAGCTCGGTGGCCACGTGGAACCCCAGCCCCGAGTTCGCCCCCGTCACCAGGACGGTGCGCCCGTCCTGCGGGCCCAGCGCGTCGGGCGTCCAGGAGAGCACCGGGCGCCCGCTCACGCCGGCTGGTACGGGGAGACGACGACCTCGACGCGCTGGAACTCCTTCAGGTCGGAGTAGCCCGTCGTGGCCATCGAGCGGCGCAGCGCACCGACGAGGTTCGTGGTGCCGTCGGCCACCCGGCCCGGCCCCTCGAGGATCTCCGCCAGCGGCGCGACCGTGCCCACGTGCACGCGCTCCCCGCGCGGCAGCACCGCGTGGTGCGCCTCCGGGCCCCAGTGCCAGCCGCGGCCCGGGGCCTCCGTGGCGCGCGCCAGCGCCGCGCCGAGCATCACCGCGTCCGCCCCGCACGCCACCGCCTTGACGATGTCGCCGGAGGTGCCCACGCCGCCGTCGGCGATGACGTGCACGTAGCGGCCGCCGGACTCGTCCATGTAGTCGCGCCGCGCCGCCGCGACGTCCGCGACCGCGCTGGCCATCGGGGCGTGGATGCCCAGGGTGCGGCGGGTGGTGTTCGCCGCGCCGCCGCCGAAGCCGACGAGCACGCCGGCCGCGCCGGTGCGCATCAGGTGCAGCGAGGCGGTGTAGGTGGCGGCGCCGCCCACCACGACCGGCACGTCCAGCTCGTAGATGAAGCGCTTGAGGTTCAGCGGCTCGCTGCGGCCGGAGACGTGCTCGGCGGAGACGGTGGTGCCGCGGATGACGAACAGGTCCACGCCGGCGTCGACGACGACCTTCCAGAACTCCTGGGTGCGCTGCGGGGACAGGGCCCCGGCCACCGTCACCCCGGAGCGGCGCACCTCCGCCAGGCGGGCGGTGATGAGCTCGGGCTTGACCGGCTCGGCGTAGATCTCCTGCATGCGCCGGATCGCCACCGCCGGGTCCAGCGCGGCGATCTCCGCCAGCAGCGGCTCGGGGTCCTCGTACCGGGTCCACAGGCCCTCGAGGTCCAGCACGCCCAGGCCGCCGAGCCGCCCGATCGCCACCGCCGTGGCCGGCGAGACCACCGAGTCCATCGGCGCGCTCAGCACCGGGATGTCGAAGTGGTACGCGTCGATCTGCCAGGCCGTCGAGACGTCCTCGGGGTCGCGCGTGCGGCGGCTGGGGACGATCGCCACGTCGTCGAAGCTGTAGGCGCGACGCCCCCGCTTGCCGCGGCCGATCTCGATCTCGTACACCCCCACAGGCTACCGGCTGCGCGGCGCCCGCCCCCCACCCCGCGGCGGGGGCGGGCGCCGCACCGTCGGCGGCCGCCCGTCAGCGGCCGCGGCTGTAGTTGGGCGCCTCGACCGTCATCTGGATGTCGTGCGGGTGGCTCTCGCGCAGGCCCGCCGGGGTGATCCGGACGAACCGGCCCACCCGCTGCAGCTCCGGCACCGTGCGGGCGCCGGCGTAGAACATCGACTGGCGCAGCCCGCCCACGAGCTGGTGCGCCACCGCGGCCAGCGGGCCGCGGTAGGGCACCTGGCCCTCCACGCCCTCGGGCACGAAGCGGTCGTCGGAGGCGACGTCGTTCTGGAAGTAGCGGTCCTTGGAGAAGGAGCGCGCGCCCTGGCGGGTCTGCTGCGCGCCCAGCGAGCCCATGCCGCGGTAGCTCTTGAACTGCTTGCCGTTGATGAAGACCAGGTCCCCGGGGCTCTCCTCGCACCCGGCGAGCAGCGAGCCGAGCATCACCGTGTCCGCGCCGGCCACCAGCGCCTTGGCGATGTCGCCGGAGTACGCCAGGCCGCCGTCGCCGATGACCGGCACGCCCGCCGGGCGGGCCGCCTTCGACGCCTCGTGGATGGCCGTCACCTGCGGCACCCCCACGCCGGAGACGACGCGCGTGGTGCAGATCGAGCCCGGGCCCACGCCCACCTTGATGCCGTCCACGCCGGCGTCCACCAGGGCCTGCGCGGCGGCGCGGGTCGCCACGTTGCCGCCGACGACGTCCACGTGCGCGACCGCGCTGTCGCCCTTGAGGCGGGAGATCATCTCCAGCACCGCGCGCGAGTGCCCGTGCGCCATGTCCACGACGAGCACGTCCACGCCCGCGTCCACGAGCTGCATGGCGCGCTTCCACGCGTCCTCGAAGATGCCGATCGCCGCGGCCACCCGCAGCCGGCCGTCCCCGTCCTTCGTCGCCAGCGGGTACTGCTCGCTCTTGACGTAGTCCTTCACCGTGATCAGGCCGGTGAGGCGGTCGCGCCCGTCGACGATGGGCAGCTTCTCGATCTTGTGCTTGCGCAGGAGCTGCTCGGCGTCCTCGGCGCTGATGCCCACCGGGGCCGTCACCAGCGGCATCGGGGTCATGACCTCGTGCACCGGGCGGCTGAAGTCCGTCTCGAACCGCAGGTCGCGGTTGGTGACGATGCCCAGCAGGGTGCCCTCCGCGTCGACCACCGGGACGCCGGAGATGCGGTAGCGCCCGCACAGCTCGTCGACGTCCGCGAGGGTGGCGTCCGGCGTGGTGGTCACCGGCCGCGTGACCATGCCCGACTCCGAGCGCTTGACGATGTCGACCTGGTTGGCCTGCTCGTCGGCGGAGAGGTTGCGGTGCAGCACGCCCAGGCCGCCCTGGCGGGCCATCGCGATCGCCATCCGGGACTCGGTCACGGTGTCCATCGCCGAGCTGAGCAGCGGCACCCGCAGCGAGACCCGCTTGGAGACGCGGCTGGAGGTGTCCGCCTCGGAGGGGATCACGTCCGACTCGCCGGGCAGCAGCAGGACGTCGTCGTAGGTCAGGCCCACGAACCCGAACGGGTCGTGGTCGTCGGGGGCGGGGGTGTGCGCGGTCACCCTCACGATGCTACGTCGCCCTCAGCCCCGCCCGGACGGCTCGACGACGGGCTCGGCGGGCGGGCCGGCGGGCGGCTCGGCGGTGCCGCCCGCCGTCGGCCCGTCCTGCCCGCCCGCGGGCGGGCCGGGCTCCGGCGAGGGCGACGGCGAGGGGCCGGCCGTCGGGGACGGGTCCCCGGGGACCGGCTCGGTGGCCTGGGGCGGTCCCGTGGGCGCACCGGGCGGCGGGGCGCTCGGCCCCGTCGCCGTCGGGCCCGGCGCCGGGTCCGTCGCGGTCGGGCTCGGCGCCGGGTCGGTCCCGGTCGGGCTCGGCGCCGGGCTCGACGTCGGGCTCGGCGTCGGGCCGGGCGAGGGGTCCGCCGGCGTGGACGGGCTCGGCACCGGGTCCCCCGGCGTCGACGGGCTCGGCGACGGGTCGCCCGGCGCGGGGGTCGTCCCCGGGTCCGGCGGGATCGAGGGGCCGGACGGGCCCGGCGAGGGGGTCGCGGGGTCCGACGGCTGCGGCGTCGCGGGCGGGGGCGCCACCACCGGCGGCACCGGCGTGGACGAGCCGCCGGACCCGCCGGACCCGCCCGCTCCCCCGGACCCGCCGGACCCGCCCGCTCCCCCGGACCCACCGCGCACCGGCGCGGGCGGCGTGGTGGAGGGCGTGGCGGACGGGGTCGTGGAGGGCGTCGTGGACGGGGTCGTCGAGGGCGTCGTCGACGGCGCGCCGGGCACCGCGGTGGGCGTGGGCGCGGGTGCGGCGGTCGGGGCACCGGTGGGCACCGCGGTGGCGCCCGGCGCGGGGCGCGCGGGCGTCGCGGCGTCCCCGGCCTGCACGTCCCCGGTCCGCGTGCCGCCGTCCGCGGGGAGCGGGGGCGGGGTGGGCACCATCGGCGCCACCCAGCGCGCGGGGGCCTCCGCGGGCTGGGCGGTGGCGGCCACCAGGGCGGGCAGCGTGCCGGGCGGCGGCACCCGCACCGTCGAGGCGACGACGCCGGAGCCGGCCTCCTGCTCGAACTGGCCCAGGACGGACTCCACGCGCTCCACCAGCGGCGAGCGGCCGCCGGAGCGGCGCAGGTCGGTGAGGACCCTGCTCACGCGCTGCACGGCCTCGACGTGCTTGCCGGACTGAGCGTCGGCGCGGGCGCGCTCCAGCTCGCGGTCCACGCGCTGCTTGACGGTGCCGCCGAGGACCTCCATCACCTCGTCCGGGAACCAGCCGGGCAGCACGGAGGTGACCGGGCTGCCCACGGCGGGCGTCGCGGGGTCGGCGGGGCGCCCGCCGGTGGCCGCGGCCGCGGCCGTGCCGCCCAGCAGGGCCAGCACGGCGGCGCCGGCCACGGCACCGCGCCCCAGGCGCTCCAGGGTGCGCCGGCGCGCCAGCAGCACGCGCGGGGCGGGGCCGGCCGCGGCGGCCGGCTCCTGCCCGGTGCCGCCCTCGGCGGGGCCGGGCAGCTCCACGGCGGGCACGCCGGCCGTCTCGGGGTCGGCGTGCAGGGCGTAGGCGTCCAGCAGGCGCGCCACGGCGTCGCTCAGGTCGCCCGGCGTGGCGCGGTGCGAGCCCAGGCGGTCCAGCAGGGCGTCGGTGGCCAGCAGCTCGGGCACCGTGGGCAGCACCTCGCGCTCGCCGCGCAGGTGCCCGCGGTCGCCCGGCGTGCGGTCGGCCGGGCTCACGACGTCACCCGCAGCGAGGCGTCGGCGGCGGCGGTCTTGCGCAGCTTCTGCATGGCGCGGTGCTGGGCGACGCGCACGGCGCCGGCGGTCATGTCCAGCGCGCGGCCGGTCTCCTCCGCGGACATCCCCGCCCCCACGCGCAGCGTGAGGATCTCCCGCAGCTTCGGCGGCAGGGTGTCCAGCAGGCGGCCGACGGTCTCGGCGTCGAAGGCGTCCAGCGCCAGCTGCTCCGGGCCGGGCTCGGCGGTGGCCGCGTCCGGGACCTCGTCGGTGGGCACGGGGGCCCGGTAGGCAGCCCGCTGCGCGTCGGCGACCTTGTTGGCCGCGATGCGGTACACGAACGCCTCGAACGGGCGCCCGGTGTCCTTGTAGCGGGGCAGGGCCGTCAGCACGGCGATGCAGACCTCCTGTGCCGCGTCCTCGGCGGCGTGATCAGCTCCGGGCATCCGCCCGAGCTTGGCCCGGCAGTAGCGGTGGACCAGGCGGCGAACCGCTGCCAGGAGGTCGGCGACCGCGCCCTGCTCCCCCGTCAGGGCGCGGGCCGCCAGTTCCTGGAGCCCCCCGGCATCCACCCTGCTCATCGGCGCCGGCGGGTGCCGCGTTACACCCGCCGCCCCGACGCCGTCCAGGTCCCCTTCGCGGGGGCCGTGCGGGTCGAGCGCGTCCCCGGTGGCGTCCGGGTCGGCGCCGTCGTGGTCCAGGACCGCCGGGGACGCGCCGGTGCGCACCTCGACGGCGTCGGGGGCGACGTCCACGGGGGCAGCACCGAGGTCGGCGCGCCGTGCGGCGTCCGCCCCGGCCGGTCCACCGGCCTCGTCGCCCCCAGGGCCCACGCTCCTACCGTACGAGACCCCAGCGGAATCCCACAGCCACCGCCTGCGCGCGGTCCGCGGCCTCGAGCTTGCGGAACAGCCGGCGGGCGTGCGTCTTGACGGTGTCCTCGGACAGGAACAGCTCGCGGCCGATCTCGGCGTTGCTGCGCCCGCGGCTCATGCCGACCAGGACCTGCTGCTCGCGCTCGGTGAGCACCGGCGCGCGGCCGGAGAGCACCGTGCGGGCGCGGCCGCCGCCGCGGCGGCGGGAGACGTCCTGCAGCGCCTGCAGCACCGCGGTGGCCAGCTCCTCGCGGGAGACGTCCTTGACGACGTAGCCGCGCGCGCCGGAGGCGACCGCGCGGGCGACGCCGTCGCCGTCCTCGGCCATCGTGGCCATCAGGACGTTCGCCTCGGGGTGCCGGGCCAGCAGGCGGCGGGCCGCCTCCACGCCGCCGATGCCGGGCATGCGCACGTCCATGATGACGAGCGAGGGCCGCTCGACGGGCCAGCGGGTGAGCGCCTCCTCGCCGGAGGCCGCACCCACGACGCGCGTGACGCCGGGGACGGCGGCCACCATGCGGCGCATCGCCTCGCGAGCCAGCGGGAGGTCGTCGCAGACCAGAACCGTAGCCACCACTTACCTCTTCCCTGTACGGGTGGAGCGCACCCGTCCGTGGGAGCGCCGCGACGCGCGTCGGGCGCGCCACGCTGAGGTCATCGGCACGCCGGGGCACCCACCTGAGCGTCCGATAACGGGTGGAGCGCTCCGGTGTCAAGCGGGTCCGCCGGAACGGGGGCGGCAGAAGGGGCCGGGCCGGTGTCCGGGCCGGTGTCCGGGCCGGCGCGCGGGTGCCGGGCGGGCCGTCCTCAGGCGTGCACGGCGGCGGCGCACCGGCGCACCGCGTCGGCCAGGGACGCGGCGCGCTCGCAGCCCTCGACGGCGGCCGGCCAGCCGGGCCCGCTGAGCACGAGCAGGGGCGCGGGCCGCACGGCGAGCAGCGCGGCCAGCGCGGCCACCTGGGCCGGGGAGCGCTCGGCGCGCGCGTGCAGCAGCACCGCAGGGGGCCGCGCGCGGCGCACGGCCGCGGCCAGCATCCGCACCGGCACCCCGTCGCCCACCGCGCGGGCGCCGGCGCCGGCCTCGGCCAGCGCCGCGGCGGCAGCCACCAGGACCGGCCCGCGGGGGGCGGGGTCGAGGCCGGCGAGCACGACGGAGCGCTCGTCGTCGCGGGTGGGCAGCAGCGCCAGGGCGCGGGCGACGGCCTCGTGCAGGGCGGCGTCGTCGGTGGTCAGGGCCGGGCCCAGGACCGCGTCCCAGGCGGCGGCGGCGCCGCGGGCGCGCACCTCCTCGGCGAAGCGGTCGGCCAGGCTCTGCACGGCCCAGTCCTGCAGCTCGTCCAGCCCGCGCGGGGCGGCGGGCTCGTCGTCGTCGGCCTCGTCCGCCTCGTCGTCGGCCTGCTCGGCCGCCTCGGCCGCGGCGGTGCCCCCGCCGGCGGGGGCGACCGGGCCCGCGTCCGCGGCCAGACCGGCGCGCGGGTCGGCGGCCGGTCCCCCGGCGCGGCCGGGGGCGGCCTGCTCGGGGCCGGCGACGGCGGCGGCGTCGGCGGCGGCGGCCTCGACGACGGCGGCGGGGATGGTGGAGACGCTGGCCAGCGCGAAGCCGCCGTCGGCCACGGCGGTGGTGGCGGCGAGGGCTGCGGCCTCGGCGGGCGCCACGCCCTCCAGGGTCAGGCGGCGCATGACGACGAGGCGGGCCAGGTCCGTGGAGGAGTAGCGGCGGTGGGCCCCGGCGGTGTGCTCGGAGGGACCCAGGCCGTAGCGGCGGTCCCAGGTGCGCAGCGTGGCCGGCGCCACGCCGAGCCGGCGCGCCACCGCCGCGACGGTCAGCGTCATCCGCGGGGCCGACGGGGCTCCTTGGGGCGGCGAGGACACGCACCGATCTTCCCGCGCCCCGGACGGGCGCGCCACTCACCGCGCCGAGCGGTGCTCCACCCGGGCGACCGGACCGCGCCACCGGGTTGTTCAGCGTTGTTCACCGCAGGTCAGCAACGGTGCGGGCCGGTGAGCGAAAGTTGTTCACAGGGTTGTCCACCGGTGGTGCACGACGGGCGCGCACGCAGCGCGACGATCGATCGCCGTGTGGTGCAGGTCACACGGCTCACTTCTGAACAACCTGCCCCCAGGGCCTTGAACAACTTCTGACGCGGTTGTAGCGTCCTACCTCGTCAGCAAGATCCACCGCCCCGGCGGTCCCCCCGCACCACGCACCTCAAGGAGCGCACCATGGCCGAGATCTCCCGCCTCCCCGGACCCGTCGCCGACATCTGGGAGTGGCAGCTCATCGGTGCCTGCCGCGAGGCCGACCCGGACCTGTTCTTCCACCCCGAGGGCGAGCGCGGCCCGGCCCGCCGCAACCGCGACGCCGCCGCCCAGGCCGTGTGCGCCGGCTGCCCCGTGATCGAGCAGTGCCGCAAGCACGCCCTGAAGGTGCGCGAGCCCTACGGCGTCTGGGGCGGCCTGACCGAGGACGACCGCGAGACCATCTACGCCGCCGAGCGCCGCCGCACCCTGCGCATCGCCAGCTGACGCCGCCCGGCGGGCGGGGGCCCGCCGGCGTCGCACGGCGCCACCGCGCACGGGACGGTGCGGTGCGCGGGACGCCACGACGAGCAGCACGGCACGACCAGCACGACTCAGCAGCACGACGCAGCAGCACCGGCGGCACCGCCGCCGGGACGACGGAAGGCCCGGCCCCCTCGGGGGGACCGGGCCTTCGTCGTGCTGCGGGAGGGGTCAGTGGCCGTGGCCGTGACCGTGGCCGGCGGCCGCCGGCTCCTCCTCCTTCTTGTCCACCACGAGGGTGTCGGTGGTCAGGACCATCGACGCGATCGAGGCGGCGTTGCGCAGCGCCGAGCGGGTCACCTTCACCGGGTCGATGACGCCGGTGGCCAGCAGGTCCACGTACTCGCCGGTGGCGGCGTTCAGCCCGTGGCCCGGCTCGAGGTCGCGGACCTTCTCGACCACGACGTAGCCCTCGTGGCCGGCGTTCTCCGCGATCCAGCGCAGCGGCTCGGTGGCGGCGCGGTGCACCAGCTTCACGCCGGTCGCCTCGTCGCCCTCGAGGCCCAGGCCGCCCTCGAGCACCCGCACCGCGTGGGTCAGGGCGCTGCCGCCGCCGGCGACGATGCCCTCCTCGATCGCGGCGCGCGTCGCGGAGACGGCGTCCTCGATGCGGTGCTTCTTCTCCTTGAGCTCGACCTCGGTGTGCGCGCCGACCTTGATGACGACGACGCCGCCGGCGAGCTTGGCCAGGCGCTCCTGGAGCTTCTCGCGGTCCCAGTCGGAGTCCGTGCGCTCGATCTCGGCCTTGATCTGGGCCACGCGGCCCGCGACCTCGTCGGAGTCGCCCGCGCCCTCGACGATCGTGGTGTCGTCCTTGGTGACGACGATGCGCCGGGCGGTGCCCAGGACGTCCAGGCCGACCTGGTCGAGCTTGAGGCCGACCTCCTCGGCGACGACCTGGCCGCCGGTGAGGGTGGCGATGTCGCCCAGGATCGCCTTGCGGCGGTCGCCGAAGCCGGGGGCCTTGACGGCCACGGCGTTGAAGGTGCCGCGGATCTTGTTGACGACCAGCGTGGACAGCGCCTCGCCGTCGACGTCCTCGGCGATGATCAGCAGCGGCTTGGAGGCCTGCAGGACCTTCTCCAGCAGCGGCAGCAGCTCGGTGACCGTGGAGATCTTGCCCTGGTGCACGAGGACGTACGCGTCCTCCAGCACCGCCTCCTGGCGCTCGGCGTCGGTGACGAAGTAGGGCGAGATGTAGCCCTTGTCGAACTGCATGCCCTCGGTGAAGTCCAGCTCCAGCGCGGTCGTGGAGGACTCCTCGACCGTGATGACGCCGTCCTTGCCGACCTTGTCGAAGGCCTCGGCGAGCAGGTCGCCGACGGTCGCGTCCTGCGCGGAGATGGTGGCGACGTGGGCGATGTCGCCCTTGCCGTCGACGTCGCGGGCGAGCTTGAGCAGCTCGTCGCTCACCGCGTCGACGGCCGCGTCGATGCCGCGCTTGAGGGCGGACGGCGCCGCGCCGGCGGCGACGTTGCGCAGGCCCTCGTGGACCATCGCCTGCGCCAGGACGGTCGCGGTGGTGGTGCCGTCACCGGCGACGTCGTTGGTCTTGGTGGCGACCTCCTTGGCGAGCTGGGCGCCGAGGTTCTCGTACGGGTCCTCGAGCTCGACCTCGCGGGCGATGGTGACGCCGTCGTTCGTGATCGTCGGCGCACCCCACTTCTTGTCGATGACGACGTTGCGCCCCTTGGGGCCCAGGGTCACCTTGACGGCGTTGGCGAGGGCGTCGACACCGCGCTCCAGGGAGCGGCGGGCGTCCTCGTTGAACGAGAGCTGCTTGGCCATGCGCTTCTTCCTTCCAGATCCTCGTGCGGCAACGGCAGACGCCCCGGGCACCCGGTGACTCGGGCGCCCGGGGCGTCGTGACCTGCTGCGGCTTACTTGGAGACCTTGGCGAGCACGTCGCGCGCCGAGAGGATCAGCAGCTCGTCGCCGCCGTACTTGACCTCGGTGCCGCCGTACTTGGAGTAGATGACCTTGTCGCCGACGGTGACGTCGACGGGCACGCGGTTGCCGTTGTCGTCCACGCGGCCCGGACCCACGGCCAGGACCTCGCCCTCCTGGGGCTTCTCCTTGGCGGTGTCCGGGATGACCAGACCGGAAGCGGTCGTCTGCTCCGCGTCGAGCGGCTTGACGACGATGCGGTCCTCGAGCGGAGTGATGGAGACCGACACTGGGCGGCCCTCCCCTTCTGCGTACTCGGTGCGGATCTGGCGTACTGGTGGGTCGGGTGCGAGGCGGGCGCGCGACCGTCGTCGCGGGTGCCGGGCGGCGCCGCCTCGCTGCTGGCACTCCCGGTCAGGGAGTGCCACCGACGCTGGGAGAGAAGTTAGCACTCCCGCCCACCGAGTGCCAGGGACGGTCCCCGCCTGGCACAGTCGGGCGGGTGGACCCCGCCGACGTCGCCGCGCTCACCTCCCCCGCCGGGCGCGCCCTGCTGGACCTGGTCGCCGCCGCCGGCCCCGCGGACCCCCTGGCGCTGGGCCAGCGGCTGCGCCGCGAGGGCCACGAGCCCGCCCTGGTGGCCCTGGCCATGACCCAGGCGCGCCTGCGCGAGCGCGCCGCCGCCAAGCTCGGCCCGCGCGCGCACGGGCTGCTGCTGACCGCCGCCGGGGTGGAGCAGGCCACCCGCGCCGTCGTGGCCGCCGAGCACGCGCGCCGCTTCGCCCAGGCGGGGGTGCGCCGCGTGGCCGACCTCGGCTGCGGGATCGGCGCCGACTCCCTCGCCTTCGCCGACGCGGGCCTGGGCGTGCTGGCCGTCGACGCCGACCCCGGCACCGCCGCGGTGGCCGCCGCCAACCTGGCCGGGCGCGCCGAGGTGCGCTGCGCCGACGTCACCGCCGGCGTCACCGGCGAGCTCGGGCCCGGCGACGGCGCCTGGTTCGACCCGGCCCGGCGCACCGCGGGCGGGCGGCGCCTGTTCGACCCCGAGGCCACCTCCCCGCCGCTGTCCTTCGTGCTGGCCACCGCCGCCGCCGTGCCGGCCACCGGCGCCAAGCTCGCCCCGGGCCTGCCGCACGAGCTGGTGCCCGCCGGCGCCGAGGCGCGGTGGACGTCCGTGGACGGCGACGTGGTCGAGTCCGCGCTGTGGTGCGGGCCGCTGGCCCGGCCGGGCGTGGCCCGCAGCGCCCTGGTGGTGCGCGGCGGCGAGCGCTTCGAGCTCGACGACGCCGACAACCCCGTGCCGGACGTCGGCGCGGTCGGCTCGCACCTGCACGAGCCCGACGGCGCCGTCATCCGCGCCGGCCTCGTCGGCGCCGCCGCCCGGCTGCTCGGCGGGCGCCTGGTGGACGAGTCCATCGCCTACGTCACCACCGACGGCCCGGCGGCCTCGCCGTTCGCGCGCTCCTACGCCGTGCTGGACGTGCTGCCGTTCGGGCTCAAGGCGCTGCGGCGCCACCTGCGCGAGCGCGACGTGGGGCCGCTGACGGTGAAGAAGCGCGGCACCGCCGTCGACCCGGACGTGCTGCGCCGCCAGCTCGCCCTGAAGGGCTCGGTGCCGGCCACCGTGGTGCTGACGCGGGTGGCCGGCCGGCAGTCGGTGCTCGTGGTGGAGCCGGTGGCCTGAGCGCTCGCGCGCCGGGGCTCACAGCCGCGCGCGCAGCACCAGCGCGTCGATGCCGCCGGGCTCGTAGTAGCGCGCCCGGCGGGCGATCTGCTCGAAGCCCTCCGAGCGGTACAGCGCCTGCGCCGGCTCGTTGTCGGCGCGCACCTCCAGCAGCACGTGCGTGGCGCCGCCGGCGCGGGCGGCCCCCAGCAGCGCGCGCAGCAGCCGCCGGCCCAGCCCGCGGCCCTGCGCCGCGCGCGCCACGCCGAGGGTCTGCACGTCGGCGTCGGCGCCGGCCACGGCCAGGCCGCCGTAGCCGAGCACCTCCCCGCCCTCCAGCGCGACCAGGTACGTGCGCCCCGGCGCGGCCAGCTCGCCCCAGAACGTCTCGGGCGACCACGCGGTCGGCCCGAACAGGTCGGCCTCCAGGCGGTGCACGTCCGCCAGGTGCCACCACCGCGCCGGGGCGAGCACGACCCCGCCGGCGCCCGTGCCCGTCGCGGTCCCCGGTGCGCAGCTCACCGGGGCGACGCTACCCGCCGGCCGCCGGGCCCACCGCCGGGCTCGGCGGGTGGCCCGGCGGCCGGCGCGGCGGGTGGCTCAGCGGGTGGTGCTGCGCTCGTCCGCGGCGCGCACGTCGAGCAGGGTGTTCGCCCGGATCGTGAACCGCTTGGTGCCCCACATCATCGCCGCGGCCAGGAAGGGCAGGACGCCCAGCGCGTACAGGCCCGCGTCGTCGGAGCCGAACGCCTCGGCGATGTTCGCCCGCAGGATCGGGGCGACGAACCCGCCGAGGTTGCCCAGGGAGTTGATGAGCCCGATGCCGGCCGCGGCGGCGGTGCCGGCCAGGAACGCCGTCGGGAACGACCAGCAGATGGGACCGGTGGACAGGAACGAGCACACCGCCAGGGTGATGAAGACGATGCCCAGCACCGGGCGCCCGGTCGAGCCCGCCCACGCGGAGCCGAAGATGCACAGCCCCGTGGTGGTGAAGAACAGCGTGCCCAGCAGCCGGCGGCGGTGCACCGTGTTCGCGACCCGGCCGACGAAGTAGCAGGCGAAGAGGCCGAAGAACCACGGGATCGCGGCCAGCAGGCCCACCTCCCAGCCGACGTCGCGCCCGACCAGGCGGGAGACCTGCTGCGGCAGGTAGAACGTCACCCCGTACACGGCGATCTGCAGGCAGAAGTAGATGACGGTGAAGTACCAGACCTTGCCGTGGCGCATCGCCGCCGCCACGCCGCGCGGGCCGTCCTCGTCCTTGACGGCGTTCTCGTCGGCCATCACCTCCCGCAGGGCCCGCTTCTGCCCCTCGTCGAGGAACTTCGCCTCCTGCGGGGAGTTGGTGAGCAGGAAGAACGCCGCGACACCGGCCACGACCGCCAGCCCGCCCTCGACGGCGAACATCAGCTGCCAGCCGGCGACCCCGTCGATGCGGTCGCCGATCGAGATCAGCGCGCCCGACAGCGGGGCGCCGATCATCTGCGAGAACGGCTGCGCCAGGTAGAACACGGCGAACATCTGCACGCGCACCCGGTTGGGGAACCACTCCGCCAGGAACATGATGACGCCGGGGAACAGCCCGGCCTCGGTGACCCCGAGCAGGAAGCGCAGGACGATGAACGAGGTCTCGCCCTGCACGAACGCGAAGGCCGCCGAGACCAGCCCCCACGTGATGGCGATGCGGGCCAGCCACGCCTTGGCGCCGAAGCGCTGCAGCGCCAGGTTGCTGGGGATCTCGAAGAGGGCGTACCCGACGAAGAAGACGCCGGCGCCGAAGGCGTACGCGGCGGCGCTGATGCCGCGGTCGACCTCGAGCCCCTCCTCGGCGAAGCCGACGTTCGTGCGGTCCAGGAAGGCGACGACGTACAGGACGACCAGCATCGGCATGAGCCGGCGGGAGGCCCGCGAGACGGCGGAGCGCAGCTCCGGTGAGGCCAGGCGCTCGTGCGCCGAGGAGGACGAGGGTTGGGGCGACGTCGGTGTCATGACCGCTCCACGGTGAGGGGAGCCCCCACGCTGGCGGCGCGCACGGGCCGTGTCAACCGCGACACGGCCCGTGCGCGGCCGCGCCGGGTCAGAGCAGCGCGTACCCCAGGCAGGCCAGGGCGAAGCCGACGACCCCGATGACCGTCTCCATCACCGTCCAGGTGCGCAGCGTCGTGGGCACGTCCATGCCCAGGAAGCGGCCCACCAGCCAGAACCCTGAGTCGTTGACGTGGCTCAGGGCCGTGGCCCCGGCGGCGATGGCCACCACGACGAAGCACAGGTCCAGGCTCGAGAGCCCGGCCGCGGCGTCCACCGCCGGCGCGATGAGCCCGGCCGTCGTCGTCAGCGCCACCGTGGCCGAGCCCTGCGCCACGCGCAGGCCCAGGGAGATGACGAACGCCGCCACGATGACCGGCAGGCCGGCGGCCTCCAGGGTGTCCGCCAGCGCCGCGCCGATGCCGCTGGTGCGCAGCACGTAGCCGAACATGCCGCCGGCGCCGGTGATGAGGATGACGGCGCACACCGGCCCCAGGGCGCCGTTGGCCAGGTCCTCCACCCGGCTCCTGCTGAAGCGGCCCCGGCCCAGCACGACCATCGCGACCAGGACCGCGATGAGCAGCGCGACCGGCGTCTGCCCGAGCAGGCGCAGCACCTGCACCCAGCCGGCGTCGCCGTCGACGCTGCCCGCGGTGGCCAGCGTGTTCAGGCCGGTGTTGAGGAAGATGAGCACCAGCGGCAGCAGCAGCAGGAGCACCACCGTGGTGAACGCCGGCGGCGGGCCGGGCAGCTCCCCGCCCTCGCTCGCGGCGGGCTCGCCGGCGCCGCCGCCCGTGGCCGCGGCCCCGGTGGCCGGGCCGCCGGCCCCGCCGTCCGCGCCGTCCGCGCCGGCGCCCGCCCCGGCGGAGGAGCCCTGCCCGCCGCCGACGTTCGCGGCCACCCGCCCGGCCCACTCCGCCGGCAGGGGCACGTCGGTGCGCCGGGCGGCCCACAGGCCGAACAGGTAGCAGGAGACGAACCAGGTGGGCACGGCCAGCACGGTGCCCACCAGGATCAGCAGGCCGATGTCGGCGCCCAGGCCCAGCAGTTCGCCGGCGGCCACCGGCCCCGGGTGCGGCGGCACGAAGGCGTGCATGACGGCGAAGGCGCCGGCCGCCGGCAGCGCGTAGCGCAGCACCGAGCCGCCGAAGCGGCGGGCCACGGAGAAGATGATCGGCAGGAAGACGACGAACCCGGCGTCGAAGAAGATGGGGAAGCCGAAGATCAGGGAGGCGACGCCCAGGGCCAGCGGCGCGCGCCGCTCCCCGAACCGGGCGATGAGGGTGTCGGCGAGCACCCTGGCGCCGCCGGTCACCTCCAGCAGGCGACCGATGATCACGCCGAACCCGACGAGCAGCGCGACGCTGGCCAGCGTGCTGCCGAAGCCCTGCAGGAGGGTGTCGACCACGTCGCCGGTGGGGATGCCGGTCGCCACGGCGGTCAGGACGCTGACGAGCACCAGGGCCGGGAAGGCGTGCAGCTTGAAGCGGATGATGAGCAGCAGCAGCACGGCGACGGCGGCGGCGGCGATCGCCAGCAGCACTCCGGTGCCGTAGGCGGGTTCGACCTCGGTCATCGGGACCTCCGGGGACGGGGACGGCGGTGTCCCGCGGCCGGCACCGGGCCGGGGCGGCACCCCACCGGCACGTCGCGGTGCTCGAACCCTCCCACGCCGGACCGGCGTGTCAACCGTGCGCCGGCCCGGCGCGCCGACCGCGCGCCGCGTCCGGCGCCCGGCTCAGGCGGTGACGCGCTTGCGCGCCGCCGGCTCCACCGCGTCGGGGCGGCGCAGGTACAGCGGCTCGGCCGGCAGCAGCCCGGGCCCGCCGCGGCCGGCGAGCGCGTCCACGGCGACCTGCGCCAGCCAGCCGGCGTCGACGTCGGCGAGCGGGCCCGCCGGGCCGAGCTCGTCCGGGTACAGCGCCGCGCCGCGGCCCACCACCGGCAGGCCCGCGCGCGCGACCGCCGCCGCCGGGCCCACGTCCGGGCCCGCGGTGCGCACCGCCCGCCCGTCCTGCGCGCGGTAGCGGGCGGTGTGCACCTCGCGCCGGCGCGCGTCCGTGGCGACGAGGAACTCCGCGCCCACCAGGCCCTGCGCGAGCGCCTGCGCGGCCAGCGCGTCCAGCGAGCACACCCCGTGCAGCGCCGCCCCCCACGCCATCGCCAGGGTGCGGGCGGTGACCAGCCCCACCCGCAGGCCGGTGAAGGGCCCCGGGCCCACGCCGACGGCGACGTCGGTGACCTCGGTGCGCTCGCGGCCGGCGGCGGCCAGCGAGGCGGCGACCGTCGGCACGAGGACCTCGTTGTGGTGGCGGGCGTCGCCGGCGCGGCGGGCGTCCAGGACGCGCTCGCCGTCGTGCAGCGCCACGGCGACCCCGTCGGTGGCGGTGTCCAGGGCCAGCATCAGCACGCCCGGCAGCTTAGGGCGTGGCCGGGAAAGGCGTGGCGCGGCGGGACCCGCAGCCGCGAGGCTGCGCACGTGGGGACCCCGGTCGTGGAGGGCGTCGTGGAGGGTGTCGTGGACCGGTCCGACGCCGCGGTGCTGCGCTGGGCGGCGCGGCGGGTGGAGGTGACCGGCGCGCCGGTGCTGGTCAAGCGGCGCCCGTGGTCGCGGGTGTGGTGGCTGCCCGTGCCCGGCGGGCGGGCCTGGCTCAAGGCGTGCCCGCCCGCGGTGGCGCACGAGGTCGCGCTGGTGGCCGCGCTGTCCGCGCGCGGCGCGCCGCACCTGCTGGCACCGCTGGCGGCCGACGCCTCCCGCGGGTGGCTGCTCACGCCCGACGGCGGGCCCACGCTGCGCGAGGCGCTCGCGGCGGCCCCGCGCGGCGGCGACCCCTGGCCGGCCGCCCTGGCGCGCTACGCGCAGCTGCAGCGGGCCAGCGCCCCGCACGTCGGCGAGCTGCTCGCCCTCGGCGTGCCGGACGCGCGGCCGCCGGTGCTGGCCGACCTCGCCGCCGCCCTGGTGCAGCGCCGCGCCCCGCACCTGCGCGGCCTGCTGCCCCGCGTGGCGGACGAGGCCGCGGAGCTGGCCGAGCTGGGACCGGAGCCGACCGTGCAGCACGACGACCTGCACGACGGCAACGTCCTGGCCGCGGGGCTGCGCCCCTTCGACTGGGGCGACGCCTGCGTGGGGCACCCCTTCACGAGCCTGCGGGTGGGGGCGCGCCCCGGGCGCGCCGACGGCGACCGCGCGGCCCACCTGGCCGGCTGGCCCGGGGCGCCGGGGGTGCTGCAGCGCGCCGCTGACCTGGCCGTCCACCTCGGGGCGATCACCCGGGCGCTGTCGTGGGAGCGCGCCCTGGCGTCGGCCGAGGACGCCGGGGACGCGGTGCCCGGCGGGTTCGCCGACGCCCCCGCGCGCTGGCTGGAGCGGCTCAGCGAGCCGGTGGGCGCGGCGTGACGCCCCCGTCCCCGCTGCCGTCCCCGCTGCCGTCCCCGCTGCCGTCCCCGTCCCCGGGCCCGGTGAGCGCCGCCGCCAGGTCCACCCCGGCCCAGCGCCGCCCGTGCGCGCTCAGCCGCGCCGCGCGCGGCTCGACGGGCACCTCGCCGGACTCCCCCGCGGGCGCGGCGCCGTGCGGGCGCTCCAGGTGCACCTCCAGCCGCTGCCCGGTGAGGTCCTCCACCAGGCCGGCGCCCCACTCCACGACCGTGACGGCCTCCTCGGCGTCCGCGTCCAGGTCGAGGTCGTCGACCTCGGCCAGGGAGCCGACCCGGTAGGCGTCCACGTGCACCAGCGGCGGGCCGCCGCGCAGCGAGGGGTGCACGCGGGCGATGACGAACGTGGGCGACGTGACGGGCCCGCGCACCCCCAGCCCCTCGGCCAGCCCGCGGGTCATCGTCGTCTTGCCGGCGCCGACGTCGCCGGAGAGCACCACGAGGTCCCCGGCGCGCAGCAGCGCGCCCAGCCGGCGGCCCAGCGCGACGGTGTCCGCGTCGGTGGCCAGCCGCAGCTCCAGCACCGCCGCGCTCACCGCCGCCCCCGGCGGGCCCGGGCCGCGCGCGCCGCGCGGGCCGCGCGCGTGCGCTCCGCCAGCGGCAGCACGACCTCGTCGCCGGGCGGGGCGCCGTCCCCGTCGGCGGTGGCGCGCGCCAGCAGCCGCTCCAGCCGGGACGTCACCACGGCGGGGTGCTCCAGCATCACCAGGTGCCCGGACTGGCGCACCAGGACGTGCTCGGCGCCGGGGACCGCGTCGGCGATGGTGCGCCCGTGCGCGGCGGGCGTCATCAGGTCCCGCTCGGCGGCGACGACGAGGACCGCGCGCCCGGCCAGCGCGGTCAGGGCCTCGCTCTCGTCGAGGGTGCCGAACGCCGGCAGCAGGTCGGCGATGGTGCCCACCGAGGTGCCGGCCATCATGCGCGCGGCCAGCCGCTCCACCTCCGGGGCGACCGGCGAGGCGAAGGACCAGTGCGACACCAGGCGCTGCTCCACCTCGGCGCCCAGGCGCCGGCCGCGCTCGAGCACGTCGGCGCGCTCGGCGGTGCGCTGCAGCGCCTGCTCGGCCCAGCGCACCAGGTGGCGCCCCAGCAGCGGCAGGCCGTGGTCGAAGGCGGCCAGGCCGCCGGAGCTGGTGGCGACGAGGGCGACGGCGCGGGTGCGCTCGAGCAGGTCCGGCCGGCGCACCGCCAGCTCCATGATCGTCATCCCGCCGAGGGAGTGCCCCACCAGCACCAGCGGGCCGGTGGGCACCACCGCGTCCAGCACCTGCCCCAGGTCGTCGGCCAGCCGCGCCACGCCCACCGGCCCGGCCGGGCCGCGGGTGGAGCGCCCGTGGCCGCGGTGCTCGGGCAGCACCAGGCGGTGCCGGCCGCGCAGCGCCAGGCGCTGGAAGTGCCAGGCGTCGGCGGACAGGCCGTACCCGTGCACCATCACGACGGTCGGCGCGCCCGCCGGCGCGGCGTCGGCGGGGTCGACCTCCACGTGCAGGCGCGCGCCGTCGTCGACGGTGACCTCCACCGGCTCGCCCACCAGCGGGTGCAGCTCCTCGCGGGCCGCGACGGCGGGGCGCCGGCGCGGGCGCAGCGCCCCGGCGGCCCTCACGCGGCGCCCCCGGCCACCGCGCCCGTCCAGCGGCGCGGCACGCGCGGGCCGATGCGGGTGACGACCTCGTAGGCGATCGTGCCGGCGGCGTCGGCCCAGTCCTGCGCCGTGGGCTCCGCGGGGCGCCCGGCGGCCTCCCCCGCGCCGAAGACCACGACCGGCTCGCCGGGGCCGGGCCGGTCGCCGTCGAGGTCGACGACGACCTGGTCCATGCACACCCGGCCCAGGACGGGCCGGCGGCGGCCGCCGACGAGCACCGCGCCGGCGCCGGCGGGGCCGGAGGAGGCGTGCCGGGGCAGGCCGTCGCCGTAGCCCAGGGGCACCAGGCCCAGCGTGGTCGCCCGCGTCACCACGTGCGTCAGGCCGTAGGAGACCCCCGCGCCCGCCGGCACCGCGCGCACGTGCGCCAGGCGCGCGGTGAGCGTCATCGCCGGCACCAGGCCCAGCTGCGCGGAGGTGGCCACGTCCGGCGCGGGGCTGACGCCGTACAGCGCGATGCCGCAGCGGGCCAGGTCGAAGCGCGCGCGCGGCTCGAACAGCGCGGCCGCGGAGTTCGCGTGGTGCAGCAGCCCGGGTTCCACGCCGCGGGAGCGGGCGGTGGCCACCGCGCCGGCGAAGGCCGCCAGCTGCGCGTCCACGGAGGCGTCGCCGGGGGCGTCGGCGGAGGCGAAGTGCGCCCAGGTGCCGCGCACCCGCACGGCGCCCTCGGCGACCAGGGCGGCGACCGCGTCGAGCAGGTCGGCCCACTCCGCCGGGGAGGAGCCCCCGCGCGACATGCCGGTGTCCAGCTCCAGGTGCACGCCGGCGGTGCGCCCGGTGGCGCGCGCGGCGGCGGCGACCTCGGCCAGCGCCCACGGCGCCGCCACCGACAGGTCCACGTCCGCCGCCACGGCCGCGGTCAGGTCCAGCCCGGGGGTGAGCAGCCAGGCCAGCACGGGGGCGGTGACGCCGGCGCGGCGCAGCGCCAGCGCCTCGTGCACGTGCGCCACGCCCAGCCAGGTCGCGCCGCCGGCCAGCGCCGCACGGGCCGCCGGCACGGCGCCGTGCCCGTACCCGTCGGCCTTGACCACGGCCATCAGCTGCGCGCCGGCCAGCCGCCCGCGCAGGACGGCGGCGTTGCCGGCGACCGCGTCCAGGTCGACGACGGCCTCGGCGGGCAGCCCGGGCGACGGCTCGGGCGGCGGCTGCGGCGAGGGGTGCCCACCGGCGCGCGATGCGGCGGCGCGGTCCTCGGTCCGGTGCGCGGCTTCGTCCACGGGTGAACCCACGCCTCCGACGGTACCCGGACCCGCGCGCCCCTCCCCCGCCCCGGGCCGCGGGCCCGGCTCACCAGCCCGGCAGCGACGTCAGCGCCGCCGGCACCGCCTCGGCGACGTCCAGCGCCGTCAGCGGCCCGCCCGCGCTGGCCAGCTCGGCCGCCCAGCCGTGCAGCACCGCGGCCTCGGCGGCCACGTCCGCGGCCAGCGCGGGGTCCGCGGCCAGCTCGGCGGCCCGGGAGGCCAGGGCGGCGCCGAGGACCCCGGCGAGCACGTCGCCGGCGCCGGCGGTGGACAGCCACGCGGGCGCGGCGGCCGCGGTCAGCACCCGCCCGTCGGGGCCGGCGACGGTGGTCACCGACCCCTTCAGCAGCACGGTGGCGCCGGTGGCGGCGGCGGCGCGGCGCGCGTGCGGCAGCGGGTCGGCCTCGACCGCGACGCGCGGCACGTCCTCGCCCAGCGCGTCCAGCAGGCGCGAGAGCTCCCCGGCGTGCGGGGTGAGCACGTGCTGGGGGCCGAGGCCGTCGAGCAGCCCGGGCAGCCCGGCCAGCGCGCCGGCGTCCACGACGGCGGGCTCGCCGGAGGCCAGGGCCTCGCGCACGCGCGCGCCCTGCTCGCCGTCCTCGGGCGAGACCCCCGGCCCGAGGACCCACGCCTGCACGCGGCCGGGGCCGGCGACCGCCTCGGGGCGGTGGTGGCGCACCAGCTCGGTGGGGTGCTCGGGCCCGAGGTAGCGCACCATGCCCGCGCCGGCGCGCACGGCGGCGTCCACGGCCAGCAGGGCGGCGCCGGTGTAGTCCGGGCCGCCGGCGACGACGCCGACGACGCCGCGGGAGTACTTGTCGTCCCCCGGGCCGGGACGGCGCCAGCCGCGGGCGACGTCGGCGGGCTCCACGCGGCGCACCGCCGGGGCGGGCAGCTGCCCGCGCACGCCGATGTCGGCGACGACCAGGCGCCCGCAGCGGGCGGCGGCCGGGGCCAGCAGGTGCGCGGGCTTGGCGGTGCCGAAGGTGACGGTGACGTCGGCGGCTAGCACGCCGCCCTCCACGGCGCCGCGGTCGGCGTCCAGGCCGCTGGGCACGTCCACGGCGACGACGACGGGGCCGTCCGCGCCGGCGCCGGCCAGCGCGGCGGGCAGCCCGTCCAGGGGCGCGCGCAGCCCGCCGCGCCCGCCGATCCCGGCGACGCCGTCGAGCAGCAGGTCCGCGGCGCGGCAGGCGGCGGGGCCGTCCCCGTCCCAGGGGCGCACGCGCACCCCGGCGGCCAGGGCCGCGCGCAGGCCCTCCGCGTGCACGGCGGGCGCGGTGGTCAGCGCGAGCACGCCGGCCCCGCGCCCGGCCAGGCGGGCGGCGGTGAGCAGGGCGTCGCCGCCGTTGTCGCCGGAGCCGGCGAGCACGACGACGCGGCGGCCGGTGACGCGGCCGGTGGCGGCGCGCAGCACCGCGGCGCACTCGGCGTCCAGGGCGGCGGCGGCGCGCTGCATGAGGGTGCCCTCGGGCACGGTGGCCATCACGGCCCGCTCCGCGGCGCGGACGTCGGCGACGGCGTGGGCTTCGATCACGGCTCCGACCCTGGCACCGGTGGCGGCCACCGGCACCTCGGCGCCCCGGGCCCGGCCCGCCCGCTCGGCGGCCCGGCTCGCGCAGGGGTCAGCGGCCCTCGGCGACGACCATCGCGGTGGCGATGCCGGCGTCGTGCGAGAGGGAGAGGTGGAAGCGCTCCACGCCGGCCTCGCGGGCGATGCGCTCGGCGCTGCCGCGCACGACGATCTCGGGGCGGTGCCCGTCCTCGCGCTCGACGACCACGTCGCGCCACACCAGGCCCACCGGTGCGCCCAGCGCCTTGGCGACGGCCTCCTTGGCGGCGAAGCGCGCGGCCAGCGACTCGGCGGGCAGGCCGCGCTCGCCGTCGCCGAACAACCGCTCCAGCAGCCGCGGCGTGCGCTCGACCTGGCGCACGAACCGGGCGATGTCGACGACGTCGATGCCCACTCCGACGATCACGCTCGTCCCCCCTCCGCAGGCGGCCACGGTCCCACGAGGGGTCCGGGCCGCCCCCGGCGGGGTGCCCTCAGCGCGGGCGCGGGCGGGTGCTCACTCGACGGTGACGGACTTGGCCAGGTTGCGGGGCTGGTCCACGTCCAGGCCCTTGGCGGTGGCCAGCTCGCACGCGAACACCTGCAGCGGCACCACCGCCAGCAGCGGCGAGAGCAGCGTGGAGGTGCGCGGGATGCGGATGACCACGTCCGCGTACGGCTCCACGTCGGTGTCGCCCTGCTCGGCGATCACCAGGGTGCGGGCTCCGCGCGCGCGCACCTCCTGGATGTTGGAGACGACCTTGGAGTGCAGCGAGTCGCGCCCGCGCGGGCTGGGCACGACCACGAACACCGGCTGGCCGGGCTCGACCAGGGCGATGGGGCCGTGCTTGAGCTCGCCGGCGGCGAAGCCCTCGGCGTGGATGTACGCCAGCTCCTTGAGCTTGAGCGCGCCCTCCATGGCCACCGGGTAGCCGACGTGGCGGCCCAGGAAGAGCACCGAGCGGGTGTCGGCCATGTACCGGGCGATCTCGCGGACCTGCTCCAGGCCGTCGAGCACCTGGCGGACCTGCCCGGGGACCTCGTGCAGCTGCGCGAGGACCTCGGCGACCTCGTCGGCGAACTTGTTGCCGCGCAGCTGCGCCAGGTACAGCCCCAGCAGGTAGCAGGCGGTGATCTGCGCCAGGAACGCCTTGGTGGAGGCCACCGCGATCTCCGGGCCGGCGTGCGTGTACAGCGCGGCGTCGGACTCGCGCGGGATGGTGGAGCCGTTGGTGTTGCAGATGGCCAGCACCTTGGCGCCCTGCTCGCGCGCGTGCCGCACCGCCATGATCGTGTCCATGGTCTCGCCGGACTGCGAGATCGCCACCACCAGGGTGCGCTCGGAGACCACCGGGTCGCGGTAGCGGAACTCGTGGGCCAGCTCCACCTCCACCGGGATGCGGCACCAGTGCTCGATGGCGTACTTGGCCACCTGCCCGGCGTAGGCGGCGGTGCCGCAGGCGATGACGACGATCTTGTCGACGCTGCGCAGCTCCGCCTCGGAGATCTTCATCTCGTCCAGCTGCAGGCGCCCGGCGGCGTCGGTGCGGCCCAGCAGGGTGTCGGCGATGGCCTGCGGCTGGTCGTGGATCTCCTTGGCCATGAAGGAGGGGAAGCCGCCCTTCTCGGCGGCGGAGGCGTCCCAGTCCACGTGGAAGCGCCGGCCCTGCGCGGGCGCGCCGTCGAAGCCGACGACCTCGACGGACTCGGGCGTGATGGTCACGACCTGGTCCTGGCCCAGCTCCAGGGCCTCGCGGGTGTGGGCGATGAAGGCGGCCACGTCCGAGCCGAGGTAGTTCGCCCCCTCGCCCAGGCCCACCACGAGGGGGGAGTTGCGGCGCGCGCCGACGATGACGCCGGGGGCGTCGGCGTGCACGGCCAGCAGCGTGAAGGCACCCTCCAGGCGCAGGCACACCGCGCGCATGGCCTCGGTGAGGTCGCCGGTGCGCCCCAGCTGGGCGCCCAGCAGGTGCGCGACGACCTCGGTGTCGGTCTCGCTGGTGAACTCCACGCCGGCCTCGCGCAGCTCGCCGCGCAGCGCCGCGAAGTTCTCCACGATGCCGTTGTGGATGACGGCCACGCGGCCGGTGCCGTCCACGTGCGGGTGCGCGTTGGCGTCGGTGGGGCCGCCGTGGGTGGCCCAGCGGGTGTGCCCGATCGCGGTGTGCGCCTGCGGCAGCGGGTCGGCGTCCAGCAGCTCCACGAGGTTGGCGAGCTTGCCGGCGCGCTTGCGCACCGCCACGGCCCCGTCGCTGACGACGGCGATGCCGGCGGAGTCGTACCCGCGGTACTCCAGCCGCCGCAGCCCCTCCAGGGCCACGGCCGCGCCGCCCCCCGCTGCCGCGCCCGGTGTCCCGGGTCGCCCGACGTAGCCCACGATGCCGCACATGCCCGACAGGTTACGGTCCGCGACCCGTGCGCCGGTGGAGCCGGGGCCGGGCGTCACCCGTGCGCGCCGGGGGCGCGCGCCCGCCTCCCCCGGACGGGCGAGCGCGCGGGCCGTCCACCCGCACGGGGTACCGTGCCGCCGGTGAGCACGGCCGGACCACTGCCCGGGACCCCGCTGGCGGCGGCGCCGCCGCGGCGCCGCGACGACGCGCCCGGGACGCACCGGGAGCTGCAGCGCGAGGCGTCGGAGCACTCCCCCTACGTGGTGCTGGACCGCGACGAGTGGAGCCGGCTGCGGGCCTCGACCCCGATGACGCTGACCGCCGAGGACGTCGCGCGCCTGCGCGGCCTGGGCGACCGCGTGGACCTGCGCGAGGTGGAGGAGGTGTACCTGCCGCTGTCGCGGCTGCTGACGCTGTACGAGCGCGCCACCGGCAGCCTGCACGCGGCGACCTCGACGTTCCTGGGCGAGCGGGCGCGGCGCACCCCCTTCGTGGTGGGCGTGGCCGGGTCGGTGGCGGTCGGCAAGTCCACCACGGCGCGCGTGCTGCGCGAGCTGCTCTCGCACTGGCCGGAGACGCCGCGCGTGGAGCTGGTCACCACCGACGGGTTCCTGCTGCCCAACGCGGAGCTGGAGCGGCGCGGGCTGCTGCACCGCAAGGGGTTCCCGGAGTCCTACGACCGCCGGGCGCTGCTGCGCTTCGTCTCCTCGGTGAAGTCCGGGGCCGCGGAGGTGCGCGCCCCGGTGTACTCGCACCTGACGTACGACATCGTGCCGGGCGAGGAGGCCGTGGTGCGCCGCCCGGACGTGCTCATCGTGGAGGGCCTGAACGTGCTGCAGCCGGCGCGGGTGCGCGCCGACGGCACCCAGGGCGTGGCCGTCAGCGACTACTTCGACTTCTCGCTGTACGTCGACGCGCGCACCGACGACGTGCGCTCCTGGTACGTGTCGCGCTTCCTGGAGCTGCGCCGCACCGCCTTCAGCCGGCCGGAGTCGTACTTCCGCCGCTACGCCGAGCTCACCGACGAGCAGGCCGTGGCGCGCGCGGAGCGCATCTGGGCGGACATCAACGAGCCGAACCTCGTGGAGAACGTGCGCCCCACCCGCGGGCGGGCCACCTGCGTGCTGCGCAAGGGCGCCGACCACTCGGTGCAGCAGGTGCGGCTGCGCAAGCTCTGAGCCGCCCGCCCGGGCGCGGCGGGCCGGGGGCCCGGCTCAGAGGGCCAGGCGCTGCTGCACGACCCCGGCGAGGCGGTCGGCGATCTGCTGCGCGTGCTCGGTGCGGGCGGCCTCGACCATGACGCGCACGAGGGGCTCGGTGCCGCTGGGGCGCAGCAGCACGCGCCCGGTCTCGCCCAGCTCGGCCTCGGCCGCGGCCACGGCCGCGGCCAGGGCCTCGTCCTGCCCGGCGCGGGACTTGTCCACGCCGGGGACGTTGACGAGCACCTGCGGCAGGCGCTCGACGACGCCGGCCAGCTCGGCCAGCGACCGGCCGGTCTGCGCCACGCGCGCCAGCAGGTGCAGCGCGGTCAGCACCCCGTCGCCGGTGGTGGCGTGCGCGGGCAGCACGACGTGGCCGCTCTGCTCGCCGCCGATGCTCCAGCCGCCGGCGCTGAGCGCCTCCAGCACGTAGCGGTCGCCCACGCCCGTCTCGACCAGGCGCACGCCCTCGCGCCGCATGGCCAGGCGCAGGCCCAGGTTGCTCATGACGGTGGCCACCAGGGTGGAGTCCACCAGCTCGCCGCGGTCGCGCAGCGCCAGCGCGAGCACCGCGAGGATCTGGTCGCCGTCGACGACGTTCCCGGCGGCGTCCACGGCCAGGCAGCGGTCCGCGTCGCCGTCGTGGGCGATGCCGACGTCGGCGCCGTGGGCCAGCACGGCCTCGGTGAGCGGGCCCATGTGGGTGGAGCCGCAGCCGTCGTTGATGTTCAGCCCGTCGGGGTGCGCGAACAGGGTGGTCACGCGCGCGCCGGCCTCGGCCAGCACCCGCGGGGCGATCGCGCTGGCGGCGCCGTTGGCGCAGTCCACGACGACGTGCAGGCCCTCCAGGGAGTGCGGCAGCGAGGCCAGCAGGTGCGCGGCGTAGGTGTCGGCGGCGTCCTGCTCGACGTCGGGGCCGGAGTGCACGCGGCCCACCGCCGCGCCGGTGGGACGGCGCCCGGCACCGGCGCGGAACTCCCGCTCCACGGCGTCCTCGACCTCGTCGGGCAGCTTCACGCCGCCGCGGGCGAAGATCTTCAGCCCGTTGTCGGGCATGGGGTTGTGCGAGGCGGAGAGCATGACGCCGAAGTCGGCGCCGGAGGTCTGCACCAGGTGCGCCAGCGCCGGGGTGGGCACCACGCCCACGTCGAGCACGTCCACGCCGGCGCTGGCCAGGCCGGCGACGACGGCCGCGGAGAGGAACTGCCCCGACACCCGGGGGTCGCGCGCGACCAGGGCGCGCGGGTGCGTCTCGCCGCCGGCGTCCACGAGCACGGTGGCCGCGGCGACGGACAGGCCCAGGGCCATGTCCGCCGTCAGGTCCACGTTGGCCAGACCGCGCACCCCGTCGGTGCCGAAGAGCCGTCCCACTGCGCCTGTTCCCCCACTCGGTCGAACCCGTCCTGACGCCACGACGGCCCCGGGGGGCGGATGTCCCCCGGGGCCGTCGTGGTGCTGCCTCACTGCTGCTGCGCGTGCCCGTCGTGACGGGCCCGGATCAGCGCTTGCTGAACTGCGGCGCCTTGCGGGCCTTCTTCAGACCGGCCTTCTTGCGCTCGGTGGCGCGCGGGTCGCGGGTCAGGAACCCGGCCTTCTTCAGCGCCGGGCGGTTGGCCTCGAGGTCGATCGCGTTGAGCGCGCGGGCCACGCCCAGGCGCAGCGCACCGGCCTGGCCGGAGCTGCCGCCGCCGTGGATGCGGGCGATGACGTCGAAGGCCCCCTCGAGCGCGGTGACCCGGAACGGCTCGTTGACGAGCTGCTGGTGCACCTTGTTCGGGAAGTAGCCCTCGAGCTCACGGCCGTTGATCGACCACTTGCCCGAGCCGGGGACGATGCGCACGCGGGCGATCGCCTCCTTGCGGCGGCCGGTGGCCCCGCCGGGGGCGATCACGCTGCTGCCGCCGGTCTGCGGCTGCGCGGACTCGCTGGTGTAGGTGCCGGTGAACTCGTCGGACTCGGTGATGTCGTCGACGGTCTCGGTGGTGTACTCGGCCACGGTTCTCCTCAGTCAGTTCGCAGTGGGCGCAGTGCTCACTGCGCGACCTGGGTCAGCTCGAAGGGCTGCGGCTGCTGCGCCGCGTGCGGGTGCTCGGGGCCGGCGTAGACCTTGAGCTTGGCCAGCACCTGCCGCCCCAGCGAGTTCTTCGGCAGCATGCCGCGGATGGCCTTCTCGACGGCCTTCTCCGGGCTCTTCTCCAGCAGGTCGACGTAGTTGGTCGCCTTCAGGCCGCCCGGGTAGCCGGAGTGGCGGTAGGCGATCTTCTGGTCGCGCTTGGAGCCGGTGAGGGCCACCTTCGCCGCGTTGACGATGACGACGTAGTCGCCGCCGTCGACGTGCGGCGCGAAGGTCGGCTTGTGCTTGCCGCGGAGGAGGATGGCCGCCTGCGACGCGAGGCGGCCCAGGACGACGTCCTCCGCGTCGATGACGAGCCAGCGGCGGTCGATGTCGCCGGGCTTCGGGGTGAACGTGCGCACGGGGCTTGCCCATCTCCTCGAGACGATTGCGGAACGGGCCCGCGCTCGGGGCCGCCCGCTCCGGTCCCCCGTTGCGGGGCTCAAAGCCGACAGGCACTGCGTGGGCACAACGACCCATGACGTTACCCGCCCGATCGCCGAAGGGTCAAAACGGCTGGTGGCGCCGCCGGCGGCGGCTTAGCGCGCGCGGGCCACCCGGGCCACGTCCCAGACCGGTTCGGCGCTCTCGGCGACCCGCCCGTCGGCGCCGAAGACCAGGAAGCGGTCGAAGCCGCGGGCGAACCACCGGTCGTGCGTCACGGCCACCACGGTGCCCTCGAAGGCGGCCAGCGCCTGCTCCAGCGCCTCGGCCGAGTGCAGGTCCAGGTTGTCCGTCGGCTCGTCCAGCAGCAGCAGCGTGGCGCCGGACAGCTCCAGCAGCAGGATCTGCAGCCGGGCCTGCTGCCCGCCGGACAGGTGCTCGAAGCGCTGCTCGGCGGCGCCCGCCAGCCCGTAGCGGTCCAGCGCCCGCGCGGCCGCCTCGCGGTCCAGCCCGCCGCGGTGGGCGGTGCCGCGGTGCAGCACGTCCAGCAGGGTGCGCCCCACCAGCGCCGGCTGCTCGTGGGTCTGCGCGAACCAGCCCGGCCGCACCCGCGCGCCCAGGCGCACGGAGCCGGTGTGCGGCACCGGCGCCACGGGGTGCTCGTCGACGGGGGCGTGCTCGGGGTCCGGGTCCGAGCCGCCGGCGGCCAGCAGCCGCAGGAAGTGCGACTTGCCCGAGCCGTTGGAGCCCAGCACCGCCACCCGGTCGCCCAGGTGCAGCTCCGCGTCGAAGGGCTGCATCAGCCCCGTCAGCCCCAGCCGCTCGCAGACCACCGCCCGCTTGCCGGTGCGCCCCCCGCGCAGGCGCATGCGCACGTCCTGCGAGGCCGGCGGCGCCTGCGGCGGGCCGGCCTCCTCGAAGCGCGCCAGGCGGGTCTGCGCGGCCGCGTAGCGCGAGGCGACGCCGTCGTTGAACTTCGCCTTCTCCCGCAGCGTGAGCACCAGGGTGCGCAGCTTCGCGCGCTCCTCGTCCCAGCGCCGGCGCAGCTCCTCCAGCCGCTCCCCGCGCGCGGCGCGCGCCTGCCCGTAGGTGGTGAACGAGCCGCCGTGCACCCACGAGACCGCGCCCAGCGCGCCCGGCTCCAGCGTGACGATGCGGTCGGCGGCGGCCGAGAGCAGCTCGCGGTCGTGGCTGACCAGCAGCACCGACTTCGCCGTGGCCCGCAGCTGCTCCTCCAGCCAGCGCTTGCCCGGCACGTCCAGGTAGTTGTCCGGCTCGTCGAGCAGCAGCACCTCGTCGGGCCCGCGCAGCAGCGCCTCCAGCACCAGGCGCTTCTGCTCGCCGCCGGAGAGGGTGCGCACGAGCCGGTGGCGGCAGGCCTCGAAGCCCACCCCCAGCGCGGCGGCGGTGCACTCGTCCCAGCCGACCTCGGCGTCGTAGCCGCCCGCGTCGCCGAAGTCGGCCAGCGCCTGCGCGTAGCGCATCTGCTCGCGCTCGGCGTCCGTCTCCAGCATCGCCAGCTCGGCGGCGTCCACGGCGGCCGCGGCCGCGCGCAGCGCCGGCGGCGCCACGGAGACCAGCAGCTCGCCCACGGTCGTGGCGTCGCGCACCGAGCCGACGAACTGGCGCATCACGCCCAGCCCGCCGCTGCGGGCGACCGCCCCGGACTGCAGCGGCTCGTCGCCGGCCACCAGCCGCAGCAGCGTGGTCTTGCCGGTGCCGTTGGGGCCCACCAGCGCCGTGGTGGTGCCGTCGGCGACGCGGAAGGAGACCTCGTGCAGCAGCGGGCGCCCGTCGGGCAGCTCGTGGCTGACGGCCTGGACGTCGACGTGACCCACGGGCGGTCAGTCTGCCCGGGCGCCGGCGCGCGGCGCGCCCGGTTTTCCCGCCGGGGCCGCGGCGGGCCCGCGGGCCGGGGACGGCCTCACGCGCGCGGGGTGCGGGTGGTGCGCAGGGAGCAGCTCGTGCTGTCCGCGTCGGCCCACTCCCCCGCCACGTCCACGACCGCGATCCCGGCGGTGCGCAGCTGCTGCACCTCGCCGGTGAGGGACTCCAGCAGGGCGCTCAGGCCGGGGTTGTGCCCGACCAGGACCACGACGGCGTCGGGGCGCTCGGTGTCCAGGCCGCGCACCAGGCGCAGCAGGTCGCCCAGGGAGGCCTCGTAGACGCGCTCCTCGTCCACGACGACCGGCGCGACGCACCAGGCGTCCAGCAGCCGGGCGGTCGTCTCCTCGGTGCGGCGGGCGGGCGAGGTCACCAGCAGGTCCGGTGCGGCGACGTTGTCCGCCAGCCACCGCCCGGCGGCGACCGCGTCGGCGCGGCCGCGCTCGGTCAGCGGGCGGGCGATGTCCTGCAGGCCGACGGGGGTGTCCGCCTTGGCGTGGCGGACGAGCACGAGCGTGGGCACGGCGCAAGGGTGCCCCACGCCCGTCCCGGCCCCCGAACCGGCCCCGCGGCACCCGGGGAGCCGCCGGGGCCGCTCCGGGGGCCCCGGGGCCGCGCGGGGCGGCTCAGGGCGGCGCGGCGCCGGGCAGCGAGCGCACGGCGCGCGCCTCGCGGGCGCGGGCGGCCAGGTCGGCGTCGGCCGGGTAGGAGACCTCCTCCAGGCACAGCCCGTGCGCGGCCACGACGGCCACCGCGGGGTCGCGCACGGCCAGGCCCAGCACGCGCGCGGGCCAGTCGACCTCGCGCCGGCCCTCCCCCACGGCCAGCGCGGCGCCCACCAGGGCGCGGACCATGGAGTGGCAGAAGGCGTCGGCGCGCACGTCGGCCACCAGCAGCCCGGCGTCGGGGCCCTGCTCCTCGCGCCGCCAGGAGTACGCCAGCAGCGTGCGCACGGTGGTGGCCCCGGCGCGGGGCCGGCAGTACGCGGCGAAGTCGTGCAGGCCCACCAGGGAGCGCGCGGCGGCGTCCATGGCGGCGGCGTCCAGCGGCCGGCGGTGGGCCAGCACGTCGTGGCGGCGCAACGGCGGCGCGCCGGCGGGGTGGTCGCTGACCCGGTAGGCGTAGCGGCGCCGCAGCGCGGAGAAGCGCGCGTCGAAGCCGGCCGGCGCCCGGCGCACGGCGTGCACGCGCACGTCGGGCGGCAGCACCCCGGCGAGCCGGCGCACGAGGGCGACCTCGGGGGTGGAGCCCGAGCGCCCCGGCGCGGCGGCCAGCGCCGCGGGCGGCACGTCCACGTGCACGACCTGGCCGCGCGCGTGCACGCCGGCGTCGGTGCGCCCGGCCACGGTGGCGCGCGGGGGCGGCTCCAGGCGCAGCACGCGCCCCAGGGCGCGCGTCAGCTCGCCCTGCACGGTGCGCAGGCCGGGCTGCTCGGCCCAGCCGGCGAACCCGGTGCCGTCGTAGCCGAGGTCCAGGCGCAGCCGCACCGCCTGCGCCGCTCCGGCCGCGGCGTCCGCACCGCCCGCCGCGGCGTCCGCACCGCCGGCGCCAGAGCGGACGAGCCCGCCCTCCCCGGTGGGGAGGACGGGCTCGTCGGCGTGCGAGGGGGTGGCGCTCAGACCTTGTCCTCGGTGGTGCCCTCGGTGGAGGTCACCGGCGTGGTGCCGGCGGCCTCGTCGCTCGGGTCAGCCTCGGCGGCGTCGACCTCGGCACCCTGGTCGGGCAGGGTGTCGGGCTGGTCCACGCTGCCGGCCTCGACCGGCTCCTCCGCCGCGGCCGAACCGGCCTCGGCGTCGGCGGCGACCGCGGCGGAGGCCGCCGCGGCGCTGGCGGCGGCCTGCTCGGCCTCGCGCACGGTGGCCTGCTTGGCGCTGACCGGCTCCATGACGAGCTGGATGACCGCCATGGGGGCGTTGTCGCCCTTGCGCGGGCCGATCTTCACGATGCGGGTGTAGCCGCCGTTGCGCTCGGCCATCGCCGGGCCGATCTCGGTGAAGAGGAAGTGCACGACGGACTTGTCGCGCACGGTCCTCATGACCTGGCGGCGCGAGGCGAGGTCGCCCTTCTTGGCGAAGGTGATCAGCTTCTCCGCGAACGGGCGCAGGCGGCGGGCCTTGGCCTCGGTCGTGGTGATGCTGCGGTGCTCGAAGAGCTGCGTCGCCAGGTTGGCGAGGATGAGCTTCTCGTGGGCCGGCCCGCCGCCGAGCCGCGGACCCTTGGTGGGGGTGGGCATGGTTGTCGATCTCCTCGGGGTCGCCGTCGCCCGGTCGTGGGGGCGACGGTCAGCGGACGGTCAGAGCTGCTCGTCCTCGGCGAAGGACGAGTCGTCCTCCTCGAAGTCGTTGACGGCGGTGCTCGGGTCGAACCCGGGCGGGGAGTCCTTCAGGTGCAGGCCCATGCCGACCAGCTTGGCCTTGACCTCGTCGATGGACTTCTGCCCGAAGTTGCGGATGTCGAGCAGGTCGGCCTCGCTGCGCGAGACCAGCTCGCCGACGCTGTGGATGCCTTCGCGCTTGAGGCAGTTGTAGGAGCGGACGGTGAGGTCCAGCGCCTCGATCTCCAGCGCGAGGTCGGCGGCCAGCGCGGCGTCGGTGGGCGAGGGGCCCATGTCGATGCCCTCGGCCTCGACGTTGAGCTCGCGCGCCAGGCCGAACAGCTCCACCAGCGTCTTGCCGGCCGAGGCGACGGCGTCGCGCGGGGTGATGGCGTGCTTGGTCTCCACGTCCACGACGAGGCGGTCGAAGTCCGTCCGCTGCTCGACGCGGGTCGCCTCGACCTTGTACGTCACCTTCAGGACCGGGGAGTAGATCGAGTCGACCGGGATGCGGCCGATCTCCTGCTCGCCGGACTTGTTCTGGGCGGCGGAGACGTAGCCGCGGCCGCGCTCGACCGTCAGCTCCACCTCCAGCTTGCCCTTGCCGTTGAGGGTCGCGATGTGCAGGTCGGGGTTGTGCACCTCGACACCGGCCGGGGGCGCGATGTCGGCGGCGGTCACGGCGCCCGGACCCTGCTTGCGCAGGTACATCACGACGGGCTCGTCGTGCTCGGAGGAGACGACGAGGTTCTTGACGTTGAGGACGATCTCGGTGACGTCCTCCTTCACCCCCGGCACGCTGGTGAACTCGTGCAGCACGCCGTCGATGCGCAGGCTGGTCACGGCCGCGCCCGGGATCGAGGACAGCAGGGTGCGGCGCAGCGAGTTCCCGAGGGTGTACCCGAAGCCGGGCTCGAGGGGCTCGATGACGAAGCGCGAGCGGTACTCGTCGACGACGTCTTCGGTGAGGGTGGGGCGCTGTGCGATCAGCACGGAGGTTCCTTCCCGCGGGCGTCCGCCATATGACGCCCCGCACGCCCGTCAGCATCGGTCCACCGACGGGGTCTGGCTGGCTGGACCGGCGCGCAGGCCGGTCGGGAGGTACCGGGCCCGCCCCGTCCAGGGGCGGGCCCGGCCACCGTCACCGGGTCAGACGCGCCGGCGCTTGGGCGGCCGGCAGCCGTTGTGCGGGCTGGGGGTGACGTCCTGGATCGCGCCGACCTCGAGGCCGGTGGCCTGCAGGGAGCGGATCGCGGTCTCGCGGCCGGAGCCGGGACCCTTGACGAAGACGTCGACCTTGCGCATGCCGTGCTCCTGGGCGCGGCGGGCGGCGGCCTCGGCGGCCATCTGGGCGGCGAACGGGGTGGACTTGCGCGACCCCTTGAAGCCGACCTGGCCGGCGGACGCCCAGGCGATCACCGCACCGGTCGGGTCGGTGATCGAGACGATCGTGTTGTTGAACGTCGACTTGATGTGCGCGTGGCCGTGCGCGACGTTCTTCTTCTCCTTGCGACGCGGCTTGCGCGTCGCCGTGGCCTGGCGGCTCTTGGGAGGCATGGTGTCCGGTCTCCTGGTGGACTGCGACGACTGAGTTCGAGGGCGAGCCGGTGCGCGGCTCGCGAGGCGGCCCGGGGGGCCGCGCGCGCCTTACTTGCGGCCGGCCTTCTTCTTGCCGGCCACCGTGCGCTTCGGGCCCTTGCGGGTGCGCGCGTTGGTCTTGGTGCGCTGCCCGCGGACGGGCAGGCCGCGGCGGTGCCGCAGACCCTGGTAGGTGCCGATCTCGACCTTGCGGCGGATGTCGGCGGCCACCTCGCGGCGCAGGTCGCCCTCGACGCGGTAGTTGCCCTCGATGTGGTCGCGCAGCGCGACCAGGTCGTCGTCCGTCAGGTCGCGGACGCGCAGGTCCGGGCTGACGCCCGTCGCGGTCAGCGTCTCCTGGGCGCGCGTGCGCCCGACGCCGTAGATGTAGGTGAGCGCGATCTCCAGCCGCTTCTCGCGGGGGAGGTCGACACCGACGAGACGTGCCATTGCGGTGGTCCCTCTTCTGTCGCGGAGGTCTGCCGCAGCACCGCTCCCGCTCTCGTCGGGCGGGTCCCCGGCCTCCGACCGGGGGTGTCGCCCGTCCCGGTGGTCACCGGGAGGGCGGGTGCTGCGATGGGTGCCGCCGGCTGCGGGGCCCGGCGGCGGGGGGTGCGATCAGCCCTGGCGCTGCTTGTGGCGCAGGTTCTCGCAGATGATCATGACTCGGCCGTGACGCCGGATCACCTTGCACTTGTCGCAGATCTTCTTGACGCTCGGCTTGACCTTCATCGTGTCTCCGGTCGTGCAGACCGGACCCCGACCACGGGCGTGGCGGGACCGCGGCCGGCGGCCAGTGGTGGGATCACTTGTAGCGGTAGACGATGCGCCCGCGGGACAGGTCGTAGGGGCTGAGCTCGACGACCACCCGGTCCTCGGGCAGGATGCGGATGTAGTGCTGCCGCATCTTCCCGGAGATGTGGGCGAGCACCTTGTGACCGTTGCTCAGCTCGACGCGGAACATCGCGTTCGGCAGTGCTTCGATCACGGTGCCTTCGATCTCGATGACGCCGTCCTTCTTCGGCATGTCCTCCGCTTTTCCATCAAGTGTCGGTTCGGTGTCTGCCCGCTCCCCCCGACGCTCGCGCGTCGGGACATGGGCATGGCGGACCGACGGTCAAGCTTAGACGACGGCGTGCCGTACACGAAATCGGGGTGGAGCGCACGGGCGGAGGTGCTGCGCGGCAGTCACTCCCGCGGGACGCGCACGCCGAGCGGCTCGAGCTCGGAGGCTCCCCCGTCGGGCGCGGTGAGCACCCACAGGCCCTCCTCCAGCACCGCGACGGTGTGCTCCCAGTGCGCCGCGCGCGAGCCGTCGGAGGTGACCACGGTCCACTCGTCCGCCAGCACGTCGGTCTCCACCCCGCCGCGCGTGCACATCGGCTCCACGGCCAGGCACAGACCGGGCCGCACCTTGGGGCCCTTCTCGCGCACCCGGTAGTTGAGCACCTCGGGGGCCATGTGCATCGCGGTGCCGATGCCGTGGCCGGTGTAGCCGTCGACGATGCCGAAGCGCCCGTCCACCGCGTCCTCCACCGCGGCGCCCACGTCGCCCACGCGCCCGCGGCGGTCCAGGGCGGCGATGCCGGCCCACAGGGCGCGGCGGGTGGTCTCCACCAGCTCCGCGTCGGCCGGGTCGGCCGGCTCCCCCACGATGGTCGTGAAGGCGGAGTCGCCGTGCCAGCCGTCCACGACGGCACCGCCGTCGACGGAGACCACGTCGCCCTCGCGCAGGACCTGCTCACCGGGGATGCCGTGCACCACGACGTGGTTCACGGAGATGCACAGGGTGGCCGGGTAGCCGTGGTAGCCGAGGAAGTTGGACGTGCCCCCGCCGGCGCGGATGACCTCCGCGGCGACGGCGTCCAGCTCGCGGGTGCTCACGCCCGGGCGGATCGCCGCCCGCGCGCTCTCCAGCGCCGCGTGGGTGAGCAGGCCCGCCCGGCGCATGGCCAGCACCTGCTCGGGGGTCTTGATCTCGATGCGCTCGCGGCCGAACAACGCCCGTGCCTCAGCCGGCGTCGGAGGCGAGCGCGTCCAGCAGGCGCGCGGTGACCTCGGGCACCTCGCCCAGGCCGTCCACGCTGCGCAGCAGGCCGCGCTCGGAGTACAGCGAGACCAGCGGGGCGGTCTGCTCCAGGTAGACCTGCTGGCGGGTGCGGATGACGTCCTCGGTGTCGTCGCTGCGGCCCTCGAGCTGGGCGCGCCGGCTCAGGCGGCGCACCAGCTCGTCGGGGTCGGCGGTGATCTCCAGGACGCGGTCCAGCTTGGAGCCGGCCGCGGCGAGCATGTCGTCCAGCTCGTGCACCTGGTCGGTGGTGCGCGGGTAGCCGTCGAGGATGAAGCCGCCGGCGGCGTCGGGCTGCGCGAGGCGGTCGCGGACCATCGCGTTGGTCACGGCGTCGGGCACGTAGCGGCCGGCGTCCATGTACTCCTTGACCTTCACGCCCAGCTCGGTGCCCTGCGCGACGTTGGCGCGGAAGATGTCGCCGGTGGAGATCGCCGGCACGCCCAGGCGGGCGGACAGGAGCTTGGCCTGCGTGCCCTTGCCGGCGCCGGGCGGACCGAGGAGGACGAGACGACTCATCGCAAGAACCCTTCGTAGTTGCGCTGCTGGAGCTGGGACTCGATCTGCTTCACGGTCTCGAGCCCGACCCCGACGATGATCAGGATCGACGTGCCCCCGAAGGGGAAGTTGGAGTTGGCGTTGAACGCCACCAGCGCGATCAGGGGGAGCAGCGAGACGAGCCCCAGGTAGAGCGAGCCGGGGAGGGTGATGCGCGTGAGGATGTAGTCCAGGTACTCGGCGGTGGGCCGGCCGGCGCGCACGCCGGGGATGAAGCCGCCGTACTTGCGCATGTTCTCGGCGACCTCGTCCGGGTTGAACGTGATCGCGACGTAGAAGTACGCGAAGAAGATGATCAGCAGGAAGTACGCGATCATGTAGTACGGGTGGTCGCCGCGCACCAGGTGGGCGTTGATCCACACCACCCACGAGGCGTTCTGGTCGCTGAACTGCGCCACCAGCGCCGGCAGGTACAGCAGCGACGAGGCGAAGATCACCGGGATGACGCCCGCCATGTTGACCTTCAGCGGGATGTAGGTGGAGGTCCCCCCGTACATGCGCCGGCCGATCATGCGCTTGGCGTACTGGACGGGCACCCGGCGCTGGGACTGCTCCACGGCGACGACGGCGGCGACGACGACGAGGCCCATCAGCAGCACCGCGGCGAAGGTCAGCGTGCCGCGCTCGCGCTGGATCGCCCACAGCGACGTGGGGAAGCCGGCGGCGATCTGGGTGAAGATCAGCAGGGACATGCCGTTGCCGACGCCGCGCTCGGTGACCAGCTCGCCCAGCCACATGATCAGCCCGGTGCCCGCGGTCATGGTCATGACCATGAGCAGGATCGTCGGCACGCTCTGGTCGGGCACGACGTCGGCGTTGCAGGCGGTGCCGAACAGCCGCGAGGGGTCGCGGGCGATCGTCACGTACGTCGTCGACTGCAGCACCGCCAGGGCGATGGTCAGGTAGCGCGTGTACTGGGTCAGCTTGGTGGTGCCCTGCTGACCCTCCTTCTTCAGCGCCTCGAAGCGCGGGATCACCACGGTGAGCAGCTGGATGATGATGCTCGCCGTGATGTACGGCATGATCCCGAGCGCGAAGATGCTCAGCTGCAGCAGCGCGCCGCCGGAGAAGAGGTTGACCAGGCCGAGCAGGTCGTTGCCGGACTCGGCCAGCGCGATGCACTGCTGCACCGCGGAGTAGTCGACCCCGGGCGTGGGCACGAAGGAGCCGACGCGGACGAGGACGATGATCCCGAGCGTGAACAGCAGCTTGCGGCGCAGGTCCGGCGTGCGGAACGCCCGGGCCAATGCGGTGAGCACGTGAACCTCCTGCGCCGCCGCTGCCCGGCGGGCCGCGGCGGGTGGACTTCGAGGACGGACTTGCGGAGGACCTGCGGGGAGGGCGGGCGCAGCGCGCTGCGGGCCCTCACCGGAGCACCCTACAGTCCCCCACAACGCGCACACGGCGGTAGCTGGCGATCACTCGCCGCTACCGCCGTGTGCCGGTGGAGCTGGTGCAGCCGTGGGGCCGGAGCCTCAGGCGGTGGCGGTCGTGCCGCCGGCCGCCGCGATCTTCTCGGCGGCGGAGCCGGAGAAGCGGTCCGCCGTCACCTGCAGGGCCACGGTCACCTCACCGGTGCCGAGGACCTTGACGGGCTGGCCCTTGCGGACCGCGCCCTTGGCCACGAGGTCGTCCACCGTGACGGTGCCGCCCTCGGGGTAGAGCGAGGCGAGCTTGTCCAGGTTGACGACCTGGTACTCGACCCGGAAGGGGTTCTTGAAGCCGCGCAGCTTGGGCAGGCGCATGTGCAGGGGCATCTGGCCGCCCTCGAACGCCTCGGGCACCGAGTAGCGGGCCTTGGTGCCCTTGGTGCCGCGGCCGGCGGTCTTGCCCTTGCTGGCCTCACCGCGGCCGACGCGGGTCTTGGCGGTGTGCGACCCGGGGGCGGGGCGCAGGTGGTGCAGCTTCAGGACGTGCTCGCCCGGCTGGTTCGCCATGTCAGTCAACCTCCTCGACGGTCACGAGGTGCGCGACCGTGTTGGCCATGCCGCGGAACTCGGGCTTGTCGTCCTTGACGACGCTCTGCCCGATCTTGTGCAGCCCGAGGCTGCGGAGGGTGTCGCGCTGGTTCTGCTTGCCACCGATGCCCGACTTCACCTGGGTGACCTTGATGCGACCCATCAGGCGGTCACCCCCGCGGCCTGGGCGCGCAGCAGCGCGACCGGGGCGACCTGGTCCACCGGCAGACCGCGGCGGGCCGCGACCTGCTCGGGGCGCTCGAGGCCCTTGAGGGCCTCGATCGTCGCGTGGACGATGTTGATGGCGTTGTCGCTGCCCAGGGACTTGGACAGGACGTCGTGCACGCCGGCGCACTCCAGCACGGCGCGCACCGGGCCGCCGGCGATGACGCCGGTACCCGGGGAGGCCGGGCGCAGCATGACCACGCCGGCCGCCTTCTCGCCCTGGATGGGGTGCGGGATGGTGCCCTGGATGCGGGGCACGCGGAAGAAGTTCTTCTTGGCCTCCTCGACGCCCTTGGCGATCGCCGCGGGCACCTCCTTGGCCTTGCCGTAGCCGACACCGACGGTGCCGTCGCCGTCGCCCACGACCACGAGGGCCGTGAAGCTGAAGCGGCGGCCGCCCTTGACGACCTTGGCGACGCGGTTGATGGTCACGACGCGCTCGACGAAGTTGCCGCGGTCGCCCGCGTCGCCCCGTCCACGGTCGCCGCGGCCACCACCGGCGTTGTCGCGGCGTCCGCGGTTGTCGTTGTTGCGGTTGTCGCCGCCGCCGGCCGCACCGGCGCCGGCGCCTCGGCGCTGGGGTCCAGGCATCAGACGTTCCTCATCTCATCGACAGTTCGGGTCATCACAGGGCGAGACCAGCCTCGCGGGCGCCGTCGGCGATCGCCGCGACGCGACCGGCGTAGCGGTTGCCGCCGCGGTCGAAGACCACGGCCTCGATGCCGGCCGCCTTGGCCCGCTCGCCGACGAGGACGCCGACGGCCTTCGCCTTGGCCGACTTGTCGTCGCCGCTGGCGCGCAGGTCCGTCTCCATGGTCGAGGCCGACACGAGGGTGTGACCCGCCGCGTCGTCGATGACCTGCACGAAGACGTGCCGGGTGGACCGGGTGACGACCAGGCGCGGACGCGCGGCGGTGCCGACGACCTTCTTGCGCACGCGGGTGTGGCGGCGCTTGAGGGCGGCGGACTTGCCCTTCTGGGTGCGCTGGGTGGAGAGAGCCATCGTCACTTACCAGCCTTTCCGACCTTGCGGCGGATCTGCTCGCCGGCGTAGCGCACGCCCTTGCCCTTGTACGGGTCGGGCTTGCGGAGCTTGCGGATGTTCGCAGCGACCTCGCCGACCTGCTGCTTGTCGATGCCGGCCACCGAGAAGCGGGTGTTGTTCTCGACCGCGAAGGTGATGCCCTCGGGGGCCTTGACGACGACCGGGTGGCTGAAGCCGAGCGCGAACTCGAGGTCCGTGCCCCTCGGCGTCACGCGGTAGCCGGTGCCGACGATCTCGAGGCGCTTCTCGTAGCCCTGCGTCACGCCCTGGACCATGTTGGCCAGCAGCGTGCGGGTCAGCCCGTGCAGCGCGCGCGAGGTGCGCTCGTCGTTGGGGCGGGTCACCTGCAGGGTGCCCTCGTCCGTCCGCTCCACCGCGATGGGCGAGGCGACGGTGTGCGTCAGCGAACCCTTGGGGCCCTTGACCGTGACGGCGGAGCCGTCGATGGTCACGTCCACGCCCGCGGGGACGGTGATCGGGAGTCGACCGATGCGCGACATGAGTCCTCCTCCCTCACCAGACGTAGGCGAGGACTTCCCCGCCCACGCCCTTCTTGTTGGCCTGCTTGTCGGTCAGCAGCCCCGAGGACGTGGACAGGATCGCCACGCCGAGGCCACCGAGCACGCGGGGCAGGTTGGTCGACTTCGCGTACACCCGCAGACCGGGCTTGCTCACGCGGCGCAGGCCGGCGATCGCACGCTCGCGGTTGGGGCCGAACTTCAGGTTCAGCGTGAGCTTCTTGCCGACCTCGGCGTCCTCGACAGTCCACGAGGCGATGTAGCCCTCGGCCTGGAGGATCTCGGCGATGTGCGACTTGAGCTTGCTGTACGGCATGGAGACGGTGTCGTGGTACGCCGAGTTGGCGTTCCGCAGACGCGTCAGCATGTCCGCGATGGGGTCGGTCATCGTCATCGGGCTCGTCCGCCCTTCCTCGCCGGGGTTTCCGCACCGCGGGGCGCGGTGCGGACCTTCGGCGTCGTCGTGATGTTGGAGGTCACCAGCTGCTCTTGGTCACACCGGGCAGCTCGCCGCGGTGCGCCATCTCCCGCAGGCAGATGCGGCAGATGCCGAACTTGCGGAACACCGCGTGCGGCCGGCCGCAGCGCTGGCAACGGGTGTAGGCGCGAACAGCGAACTTGGGCTTGCGCGCGGCCTTGGTAACGAGAGCGGTCTTCGCCACTGTCAGTTCTCCCTGAAGGGGAAGCCCAGCGCACGGAGCAGCGCGCGGCCCTCCTCGTCGGTCTTGGCGGTCGTCACGACCGTGATGTCCATGCCGCGGACGCGGTCGATCTTGTCCTGGTCGATCTCGTGGAACATGGACTGCTCGTTGAGGCCGAAGGTGTAGTTGCCGTTGCCGTCGAACTGCTTGGGCGACAGCCCGCGGAAGTCGCGGATGCGCGGCAGCGCCAGCGACACGAGGCGGTCCAGGAACTCCCACATCCGGTCGCCGCGCAGCGTGGTGTGCGCACCGATCGGCATGCCCTCGCGGAGCTTGAACTGGGCGATGGACTTGCGGGCCTTGGTGACCTGCGGCTTCTGGCCGGTGATCACGGTCAGGTCGCGCACGGCGCCGTCGATCAGCTTGGAGTCGCGGGCGGCCTCGCCGACACCCATGTTGACCACGACCTTGACCAGGCCGGGGATCAGCATGACGTTCGCGTAGCCGAACTGCTCGTTCAGCTGGCCCTTGATCTCGTCGCGGTAGCGCTGCTTCAGGCGGGGCAGCGCGCGGGTCTCGGTCTCAGTAGTCATCAGATGTCCTTGCCGGAGCGCTTGGCGACGCGGATCCGGTTGGTCTTGGTCCGCCCGTCGCGCTCGACCTGCTCGGTGCGGATGCCCACGCGGGTCGGCTTGCCCGACTCGGGGTCCACCAGCTGCACGTTGCTGATGTGGATCGGGGCCTCGCGGACCTCGATGCCGCCGGCGACACCCGGACGGGCCTTGGTGTGGCGCTTGATCTGGTTGACGCCCTCGACCAGCACGCGCTCGGTGTCGGCGAAGACCTCCAGGACCTTGCCCTGCTTGCCGAGGTCCGAGGTCTTGGTGCCGTCCTCGTTGCGACGCCCGCGGACGCGGGTGACGACCTGGACGAGGTCACCCTTCTTGATGCGGATCTTCCCCATGGTCAGAGCACCTCCGGAGCCAGCGAGATGATCCTCATGAACTTCTTCTCGCGCAGCTCGCGACCGACGGGCCCGAAGATGCGGGTCCCGCGCGGGTCGCCGCCGTCGGCGCGGAGGATCACGGCGGCGTTCTCGTCGAAGCGGATGTAGGAACCGTCGGCGCGGCGACGCTCCTTCTTGGTGCGGACGATCACGGCCTTGACCACGTCGCCCTTCTTCACGTTGCCACCGGGGATCGCGTCCTTGACCGTGGCCACGATCACGTCACCGATGCCCGCGTAGCGGCGGCCGGAGCCACCGAGCACGCGGATGCACAGGATCTCCTTGGCACCCGTGTTGTCGGCGACCTTGAGCCGCGACTCCTGCTGGATCACTCTCTACTCCTTCGTCGCGCCGGTTCTCGGCGCCCCACCCGGGGGCGCCGAGCCTGGCCGAACGGACATGGGGTACGGGGGGCGGTGCGCACCGGCGCTCCGCCCGAGGTCACTTGGCGCGCTCGAGGACCTCGACCACGCGCCAGCGCTTGGTCGCCGACAGCGGACGGGTCTCGGCGATCAGGACGAGGTCGCCCACGCCGGCCGTCGAGGCCTCGTCGTGCGCCTTGACCTTGGTGGTGCGGCGGATGACCTTCGCGTAGAGCGGGTGCTTCACGCGGTCCTCGACCTCGACCACGACGGTCTTCTGCATCTTGTCGCTGACGACGTAGCCGCGGCGGGTCTTGCGGTAGCCGCGCTCGCTCGTCGTGGCGGCGGCGGTCTGCTCGCTCACTCCGCAGCCTCCTTCGTGATCGGCGCCTCGGTGATGCCGAGCTCGCGCTCGCGCATCGTGGTGTAGATGCGGGAGATGTCCCGCTTGACGGCCCGGAGGCGGGAGTTGTTCTCCAGCTGCCCGGTCGCGGACTGGAAGCGCAGGTTGAACAGCTCTTCCTTGGCCTTCTTGAGCTCGTCGACCAGCTTGGCGTCGTCGAACTCGCGCAGCTCGTCGGGGCTCAGACCCTTGGTCCCGATGGCCATCACTCACCACCCTCGCGGCGCACGATCTTGCACTTCACCGGCAGCTTGTGGATGGCGCGGGTGAGCGCCTCCGAAGCGACCTTCTCGTTGGGGAACGACAGCTCGAACATGACCCTTCCCGGCTTCACGTTCGCGATCCACCACTCCGGGGAGCCCTTGCCGGAACCCATGCGGGTCTCGGCCGGCTTCTTCGTCAGCGGCCGGTCCGGGTAGATGTTGATCCAGACCTTGCCGCCACGACGGATGTGGCGGGTGATGGCGATACGGGCCGACTCGATCTGCCGGTTGGTCACGTAGCCGCCCTCGACGGCCATGATCCCGTACTCGCCGAACGTGACGCGGGTGCCACCGCTGGCCGCACCGCGCCGCGTGGGGTGGTGCTGCTTGCGGTGCTTGACTCGCCGTGGGATGAGCACGACTCAGGCCTCCGTTCCGTTGGTGCCCTTGCCGGTGACCGGCTGGGCCGCCGCAGTGCCGGTGGGAGCAGCGCCGGCGGCCGCGGCCTCGGCCACGGGGGCGCCGGTGCTCTCCTGCTGGGTCGGACGGCGACGGCCGCGACCCTCGCCACCGCGGTCGCTGCGCTCGTTGCGGCGGGGGGCGCGCGGGGCGGCCGCCTGCGACTGCGCGAGCTCACGGCTGGTGACGTCACCGTGGTAGATCCAGACCTTCACGCCGATGCGGCCGAAGGTGGTGCGGGCCTCGTAGAACCCGTAGTCGATGTTCGCGCGCAGCGTGTGCAGCGGCACGCGACCCTCGCGGTAGAACTCCGAGCGGCTCATCTCGGCGCCGCCCAGGCGGCCGGCGCACTGCACGCGGATGCCCTTGGCGCCGGAGCGCAGGGACGTCTGCATGCCCTTGCGCATGGCGCGGCGGAAGGACACGCGGCTGGCGAGCTGCTCGGCGATGCCCTGGGCCACGAGCTGGGCGTCCACCTCGGGGTTCTTGACCTCGAGGATGTTCAGCTGCACCTGCTTGCCGGTGAGCTTCTCCAGCTCACCGCGGATGCGGTCGGCCTCCGCGCCGCGACGGCCGATGACGATGCCCGGCCGGGCGGTGTGGATGTCGACGCGCACGCGGTCGCGGGTGCGCTCGATCTCGACCTTGGAGATGCCGGCGCGCTCCATGCCCTTGGACATGAGGCGGCGGATCGCGACGTCCTCCTTGACGTAGTCGGCGTAGCGCTGACCCGTCTTGGTGGAGTCCGCGAACCAGCGGCTCTTGTGGTCGGTGGTGATGCCCAGTCGGAACCCGTGCGGGTTGACCTTCTGTCCCACTAGCGGGTCCTCCTCGTCTTCTTGGCGCCGGGCTCGGCCGGCGCGACGACCACCGTGATGTGGCTGGTGCGCTTCAGGATGCGTCCCGCGCGGCCCTGGGCGCGGGGACGGAAGCGCTTCATCGTGGGGCCTTCGTCGACGTGGATGGCCTTCACCACGTAGTCGTTCGGGTCGAACGCCTCAGAGTGCTTGTCCGCGAGGAACTTCGCGTTCGCGATGGCGCTCTCGACGAGCTTGCGCACCGGCTCGGCCGCCGTCTGCGGGGCGAACGAGAGCACGGCGACGGCCTCGGTGGCCTGCTTGCCCCGGACGAGGTCGACGACTCGGCGCGCCTTCTGGGGCGTGACGCGGAGGTACCGCGTCTGCGCCTTGGCTTCCATCCCTGTCCTGCCTTCTTGTGTCAGTCTGTGACGTCGTGGCGCTGAGCGGAGCTCAGCGGCGACGACCCTTGCGGTCGTCCTTCTCGTGGCCCTTGAACGTGCGCGTGGGCGCGAACTCGCCGAGCTTGTGCCCCACCATCGCCTCGGTGACGAAGACGGGGACGTGCTTGCGGCCGTCGTGCACCGCGAACGTGTGGCCCAGGAAGTCCGGCGTGATGACGGAACGGCGGGACCAGGTCCGGATGACGTTGTGCGTACCGGCCTCGTTCTGAGTGTCCACCTTCTTCTGAAGGTGGTCGTCGACGAACGGGCCCTTCTTCAAGCTGCGAGGCATGGTGGCCTGGACTCCCTATCAGCGCTTCTTGCCGGTGCGGCGGCGACGGACGATGAGCTTGTCGCTCTCCTTGCCCGGACGCCGCGTGCGGCCCTCAGGCTGACCCCAGGGGCTGACGGGGTGACGGCCACCGGACGTCTTGCCCTCACCACCACCGTGCGGGTGGTCGATCGGGTTCATGGCCACACCGCGGACGGTCGGGCGCTTGCCCTTCCAGCGCATGCGGCCGGCCTTGCCCCAGTTGATGTTCGACTGCTCGGCGTTGCCGACCTCGCCGATCGTGGCGCGGCAGCGCACGTCGACGTTGCGGATCTCGCCGGAGGGCATGCGCAGCTGCGCGAAGCGGCCCTCGCGGGCCACCAGCTGCACGCTGGCGCCGGCCGAGCGGGCGATCTTGGCGCCGCCGCCGGGGCGGAGCTCGATCGCGTGGATCACGGTGCCGACCGGGATGTTGCGCAGCGGCAGGTTGTTGCCGGGCTTGATGTCGGCCGTGGGGCCGTTCTCGATGCGGTCGCCCTGCTTCAGGCGGGTCGGCGCGATGATGTAGCGCTTCTCGCCGTCCACGTAGTGCAGCAGCGCGATGCGCGCGGTGCGGTTGGGGTCGTACTCGATGTGCGCGACCTTCGCCGGCACGCCGTCCTTGTCGTCACGACGGAAGTCGATGACGCGGTAGGCGCGCTTGTGGCCGCCACCGATGTGGCGGGTCGTGATGCGCCCGGTCGAGTTGCGGCCACCGGACTTGGTCAGCGGGCGGACGAGCGACTTCTCCGGCTCGCTCCGCGTGACCTCGACGAAGTCGGCGACGGACGAGCCGCGGCGGCCCGGCGTCGTCGGCTTGTACTTGCGGATTCCCATTGCGTCGTTCCTCGGGTTCGAAGGTGTCTACGGCAGTCGTGCGAGCCCTGGGGCTCAGGCGACCGAGCCGCCGAAGATGTCGATCGTGCCCTCGCGCAACGTCACGATGGCCCGCTTGGTGTCCTTGCGCTTCCCGGTGCCGACCCGGGTGCGCCGGCTCTTGCCCTGCCGGTTGATGGTGTTGACCGCGGAGACCTTCACGCCGAACACCTTCTCGACCGCGACCTTGATCTCGGTCTTGTTCGCGCCGGGGTCCACGATGAACGTGTACTTGCCCTCGTCGATGAGCCCGTAGCTCTTCTCCGAGACGACCGGGGCGATGAGGATGTCGCGCGGGTCCTTCTGGGTTCCGCCGAGCGCGCTCACAGGGTGCTCCCTTCCGACTCCGCAGCCACCGCGGTCGCGCTGGGGCCCTTCGGGGGCCCCGCGACGAAGGCGTCGAGCGCCGCGCGGGTGAAGACGACGTCGTCGCTCTTGACCACGTCGTAGGTGTTCAGCTGGTCGGCGGGCAGCACGTGCACGCCGGCGATGTTGCGCAGGCTCTTGGCCGAGACCTGGTCGTCGCGGGTGAGCACGACCAGGACGTTCTTGCGGCCCGAGATCGAGGACAGCAGCTTGACGGCGGTCTTGGTCGAGGGCGCCTCGCCCACGGCCAGGCCCTCCACCACGTGCAGGCGCTCGTGGCGCACCCGGTCGGAGAGGGCGCCGCGCAGGGCGGCGGCCTTCATCTTCTTGGGGGTCCGCTGCGAGTAGTCGCGCGGCTGCGGGCCGTGGACGGTGCCACCGCCGGTGAACTGCGGGGCGCGGATCGAGCCCTGGCGGGCGCGGCCGGTGCCCTTCTGCTTGTAGGGCTTCTTGCCACCGCCGCTGACGTCGCCGCGGGTCTTCGTCGCGTGCGTGCCCTGGCGCGCGGCGGCCAGCTGGGCCGTCACGACCTGGTGGATCAGCGCGACGTTCACCTGGCGGCCGAAGTCCGCCGCGGGCAGTTCGACGGTGCCGTTGGTGCCGCCGTCCGCGGTGCGCAGCGGGACGGTGATGGCCTCAGTCGTCGTGGTCATCTGCTCAGGCCTCCTTCACGCGCGCCTTGGCGGCGGTCTTGACGAGCACGAGGCCGCCGCGGGGGCCGGGGACGGCGCCCGTGATGAGCAGCAGCCCCTTCTCCGCGTCGACGGCGTGCACGGTCAGGTTCTGGGTCGTCTGGCGCGCGGCACCCATGCGGCCGGCCATGCGCATGCCCTTGAAGACGCGGCCCGGGGTGGCGCAGCCGCCGATCGAACCGGGCTTGCGGTGGTTGCGGTGCGCACCGTGGGAGGCGCTCACACCGGCGAAGCCGTGGCGCTTCATGACACCGGCGGTGCCCTTGCCCTTGGTGGTGCCGACCACGTCGACGGTCGCGCCGGCGTCGAAGACCTCGGCCGTGACCTCCTGGCCGGGCTCGTAGGACGCGGCGTCCGTGGTGCGCAGCTCGACCAGGTGGCGGCGCGGGGCCACGGCGGCCTTGGCGAAGTGCCCGGCGGCCGGCTTGTTGGCCTTGCGCTGCGGGATCGCCGTCGTGGCGAGCTGGACGGCCTCGTAGCCGTCGGTGGTAGTGGTGCGGACCTGGGTCACGACGTTGGGCTCGACCTTGACCACCGTGACGGGCACGAGGCGGTTGGCCTCGTCCCACAGCTGGGTCATGCCGAGCTTGGTGCCGAGCACCCCTCGCACTTGCCTGTCGCTCATCGTGTGCAGTCCCTCAGAGCTTGATCTCGATGTCGACACCGGCCGGGAGGTCGAGACGCATCAGCGAGTCGACGGTCTTCGGCGTGGGGTCGATGATGTCGATGAGGCGCTTGTGCGTGCGCATCTCGAAGTGCTCGCGGCTGTCCTTGTACTTGTGCGGCGAGCGGATCACGCAGTAGACGTTCTTCTCGGTCGGCAGCGGCACGGGCCCGGCGACGGAAGCGCCGGTCCGGGTCACCGTGTCGACGATCTTGCGCGCCGAGCTGTCGATGACCTCGTGGTCGTAGGCCTTGAGCCTGATGCGGATCTTCTGTCCCGCCATGGCGTCGTCTGACTCTCTCTCTTCGTACCGCTACTGACTCGCGCGCGGCGCGGAGCCCCGCCTGGGGCTCCGACCCCCGAGGTCGGGCGTGTCGTGCTCTCGCACGTTCTGCACCCTCGCCCGGTTGCCCGGTGTGGTCCCTAGCCGTGGTCGCCCACGGCGGTCTTCCTGTTCAGGTTGACCGTCCGCCGCCCGTACGAGACGTTCGACGTTCGCGGCCGCCGGCCGCCAGGCGGTGTGAAGACCCGCGGCGGCACAGCAACCCCGACAGTCTGCCAGACCGGACCCCGCCTTGGCGAATCGAGCCGCGCAGCGGAGGGCTGACGGGGCACCGCCGGCGGCGGCGCCCCTCACGACGGAGGGGCGGGCCCAGGTGGACCCGCCCCTCCGCGCAGGGAACGACCCGGCGGGGGTGCTCGCGCTCCCCCGCCGGCTCAGCTCACTTGATGATCTTCGTGACCCGACCGGCGCCGACGGTGCGGCCACCCTCGCGGATCGCGAACTTCAGGCCCTCTTCCATCGCGATGGGCTGGATGAGGTCGACCTTCATCTCGGTGTTGTCGCCGGGCATGACCATCTCGGTGCCCTCGGGCAGCGAGACGACGCCGGTGACGTCGGTCGTCCGGAAGTAGAACTGCGGACGGTAGTTGTTGTAGAAGGGCGTGTGACGGCCACCCTCGTCCTTGGACAGGATGTAGGCCTGGCCCTCGAACTCGGTGTGCGGCGTGATGCTGGAGGGCTTCACGACGACCTGACCGCGCTCGACGTCGTCACGCTTCATACCGCGCAGCAGCAGGGCGGCGTTGTCGCCGGCCTGGCCGGTGTCCAGCATCTTGTTGAACATCTCGATGCTGGTCACGGTGGTCTTGGCGGAGGTCGGCTTGATGCCGACGACCTCGACCTCCTCGTTGACCTTGAGGACGCCGCGCTCGATGCGCCCGGTCACGACGGTGCCGCGGCCGGTGATGGTGAAGACGTCCTCGATGGGCATGAGGAAGGGCTGGTCGATCGCGCGCTGGGGCTCGGGGATCGCGGTGTCGACCGCGTCCATGAGCTCCATGAGCTTCTCGCCCCACTCGGCGTCGCCCTCGAGGGCCTTCAGCGCGGAGACGCGCACGACCGGCACGTCGTCGCCCGGGAACTCGTAGGACGAGAGGAGCTCGCGCACCTCCATCTCGACGAGCTCGAGGAGCTCCTCGTCCTCCACCATGTCGGCCTTGTTCAGCGCGACGACGATGTAGGGGACGCCGACCTGGCGGGCCAGGATGACGTGCTCCTTGGTCTGCGGCATCGGGCCGTCGGTGGCCGCGACCACCAGGATGGCGCCGTCCATCTGCGCCGCACCGGTGATCATGTTCTTGATGTAGTCCGCGTGACCCGGGCAGTCGACGTGCGCGTAGTGGCGCGCCTCGGTCTGGTACTCGACGTGCGCGATCGAGATCGTGATGCCGCGCTGACGCTCCTCGGGAGCCTTGTCGATCTGGTCGAAGGCCGAGGCCTTGTTCAGCTCCGGGTACTTGTCGTGCAGCACGCGGGTGATCGCCGCAGTCAGCGTCGTCTTCCCGTGGTCGATGTGACCGATCGTGCCGATGTTGACGTGCGGCTTAGTCCGCTCGAACTTCGCCTTCGCCACTGGGGGTCCTCCTCGGACTGTCGCTTCTTCCCCGACCCGTGGATCGGTCGGGTGGGTGGGTGGCCGGCCTGCTGGCGACCGGCGTGGTGCCGGCGGGAGGTGTGGACCTCCCGCCGGCTCCCGGGGCGCCTACTCCCCGCGGACCTTCTTCACGATCTCCTCGGCGACGTTCCGCGGAACCTCGGCGTAGTTGGAGAACTGCATCGTGTAGACCGCGCGGCCCTGGGTCTTGGACCGCAGGTCGCCGACGTAGCCGAACATCTCCGACAGCGGGACCGTGGCCTTGACGACCTTGGCGCCGCTGACGTCCTCCATGGACTCGATCTGCCCACGGCGGGAGTTCAGGTCGCCGATGACGTCGCCCATGTAGTCGGCGGGCGTGCGCACCTCGACGGCCATGACGGGCTCGAGCAGGACCGGGTCGGCGCGCTTGACGGCCTCCTTGAGGACCATCGAGCCCGCGATCTTGAAGGCCATCTCGGAGGAGTCGACGTCGTGCGCCGCACCGTCGAGCAGGCTGGCCTTGATGCCGACCAGCGGGTAGCCCGCCACGACGCCGAGCTGCATGGCGTCCTGGATGCCGGCGTCCACGGAGGGGATGTACTCGCGCGGGACGCGGCCACCGGTGACCTTGTTCTCGAACTCGTAGAACTCCCCGTCCGAGGTGTCCAGCGGCTCGATGGTCACCTGGACCTTCGCGTACTGGCCGGACCCACCCGTCTGCTTCTTGTGGGTGTAGTCCATCTTCTCGACCGCGCGGCGGATGGTCTCGCGGTAGGCGACCTGCGGCTTGCCGACGTTCGCCTCGACCTTGAACTCGCGCTTCATGCGGTCGACGAGGATGTCGAGGTGGAGCTCGCCCATCCCCTTGATGATCGTCTGGCCGGTCTCCTGGTCCAGCTCGACCTGGAAGGTCGGGTCCTCCTCGGCCAGGCGCTGGATCGCGGTGCCCAGCTTCTCCTGGTCGCCCTTCGTCTTGGGCTCGATGGCCACCGAGATGACGGGCTCGGGGAAGGTCATCGACTCCAGCACGACCTGCTGCGCCGGGTCGGACAGCGTGTCGCCGGTGGTCGTCTCCTTGAGGCCGATCATCGCGTAGATGTGGCCCGCGCGGGCCTCGTCGACCGGGTTCTCCTTGTTGGAGTGCATCTGGAAGAGCTTCCCGATGCGCTCCTTCTTGCCCTTGGTCGAGTTGACGACCTGCGAGCCGGCGGCGATGCGCCCGGAGTACACGCGGACGTAGGTCAGCTTCCCGAAGAACGGGTGCGCGGCGACCTTGAACGCCAGGCCCGAGAAGGGCTCCTCGGCGTCCGGCTTGCGGATGATCTCCACCGACTCGTCGCCGACCTTGTGGCCCACCATCGGCTTCACGTCGAGGGGGGACGGCAGGTAGTCGATGACCGCGTCGAGCATGGGCTGCACGCCCTTGTTCTTGAACGCGGAGCCGCAGAAGACCGGGTAGAGCTCGGAGGCCACGGTCAGCTGGCGGACCGCGCCCTTGATCTCCTCCTCGGTCAGCTCCTCGCCGCCGAGGTACTTCTCCAGCAGCGCCTCGTCGGTCTCCGCGACGCGCTCGACGAGCGCCTGGCGGTACTCCGCCGCCTGCTCGGCGAGGTCGGCCGGGATCTCCTCGACGGTGTAGTCCGCGCCCATCTGCACGTCGCCGTGCCAGGTCAGCGCCTTCATGCGGACCAGGTCGACGACACCCGCGAAGGTGTTCTCCGCCCCGATCGGGAGCTGCATGACCAGGGGCTCGGCGCCCAGGCGGTCCTTGATGGTGCCGACGGTGAAGAAGAAGTCCGCGCCCAGCTTGTCCATCTTGTTGACGAAGCAGATGCGGGGGACGTCGTACTTGTCCGCCTGCCGCCACACCGTCTCGGACTGGGGCTCGACGCCCTCCTTGCCGTCGAAGACGGCGACAGCACCGTCCAGGACGCGCAGCGACCGCTCGACCTCGACCGTGAAGTCGACGTGGCCGGGCGTGTCGATGATGTTGATCTGGTTGCCCTCCCAGAAGCAGGTGGTGGCGGCGGAGGTGATGGTGATCCCCCGCTCCTGCTCCTGCTCCATCCAGTCCATCGTCGCCGCGCCGTCGTGGACCTCGCCGATCTTGTAGTTGATCCCCGTGTAGAAGAGGATCCGCTCGGTCGTCGTGGTCTTGCCGGCGTCGATGTGGGCCATGATGCCGATGTTGCGGACCTTGGTCAGGTCCGTCAGCACGTCCTGTGCCACGGTTTACTGCCTCTTCCCTGGGATCGAGGGGGTGAGTCGGCGAAGCACCGCTGGGATCACCAGCGGTAGTGCGCGAAGGCCCGGTTCGACTCGGCCATCTTGTGGGTGTCCTCGCGGCGCTTCACCGCGGCGCCGAGGCCGTTCGAGGCGTCGAGGATCTCGTTGAGCAGGCGCTCGGTCATCGTCTTCTCGCGGCGCTGGCGCGCGTAGCCGACCAGCCAGCGCAGGGCCAGGGTCGTCGAGCGGCTGGGGCGCACCTCGATCGGCACCTGGTAGGTCGAGCCGCCGACGCGGCGGGAGCGCACCTCGAGGGCCGGCTTGACGTTGTCCAGGGCGCGCTTGAGCACGACCACCGGGTCGCCGCCGGTCTTGGCGCGGGCGCCCTCGAGAGCGCCGTAGACGATGGCCTCCGCGACGGACTTCTTGCCGTCCAGGAGGATCTTGTTGACGAGCTGCGTCACCAGCGGGGACTGGTAGACGGGGTCCACCACGAGGGGACGCTTGGGGGCGGGGCCCTTGCGCGGCATCAGCTCTTCTCCTTCTTCGCGCCGTAGCGGCTGCGCGCCTGCTTGCGGTTCTTCACGCCCTGCGTGTCGAGGGAACCGCGGACGATCTTGTAGCGGACGCCGGGGAGGTCCTTCACCCGGCCGCCGCGGACCAGGACCATCGAGTGCTCCTGGAGGTTGTGGCCCACGCCGGGGATGTACGCGGTGACCTCGATGCCGCTGGTGAGCTTCACGCGGGCGACCTTGCGCAGCGCGGAGTTCGGCTTCTTCGGGGTGGTCGTGTACACGCGCGTGCACACGCCGCGGCGCTGAGGGCTGCCCTTCAGGGCGGGCGTCTTGGTCTTGACGACCTTGTCCTCCCGGCCCTTGCGGACCAGCTGCTGGATGGTGGGCACCCTGTCTCCGTCTGTCGATCTCGTTCGTCGGCTGTACTGCTCGGGACGCGCTGCTCGTCGTGAGCCTGCGCACGACTCCCCGCCGACCCACGAGGTCGGGCGTGTCGTTCGGTCGAGGACCCGAGCTGGTGACGTCCTGTCACCTGATCGCGGGCACGCTCGTGTCAAGCGCACACGAGCCTACCCGCCGCAAATCAGGGGGTCAAAACGAGCTCCCCCACGGCACGGTCGGGACTGCGGGGCCGCCGGTGCGGGGCCCCGCCGGGCACCGCCCGCCCCCGCGCTCGCGGCGCGGGGGCGGGCGGTGCGGCGGCCTCAGCGGTAGTCGCTGCTGCCGTAGTCGAACTCCTCCAGCGGGACCGCCTGGCCGGAGCCCACGCCGAACTGCGCGTAGTCGACCTCGTCGTAGCCGGGCACGGAGTACATCTGCGCCTTGGCCTCCTCGGTCGGCTCCACCCGGATGTTGCGGTAGCGGGGCAGCCCCGTGCCGGCCGGGATGAGCTTGCCGATGATGACGTTCTCCTTGAGGCCCAGGAGCGGGTCGCTCTTGCCCTCCATCGCGGCGTTGGTCAGCACGCGCGTCGTCTCCTGGAAGGAGGCCGCGGACAGCCACGAGTCCGTCGCGAGCGACGCCTTCGTGATGCCCATCAGCTCCGGGCGGCCGGAGGCCGGCTGCCCGCCCTCCGCCATGACCCGGCGGTTCTCCTCCTCGAAGCGCGCGCGCTCGGCCAGCTCGCCGGGCAGGAGCTCGGAGCCGTTCTGCTCGATGATCGTCACCCGCTTGAGCATCTGGCGGACGATGACCTCGATGTGCTTGTCGTGGATCGACACGCCCTGGGAGCGGTAGACCTCCTGCACCTCGTCGACCAGGTGCATCTGCACCCGGCGCGGGCCGAGGATGCGCAGGATCTGCTTGGGGTCGACCGCGCCCTGGACGAGCTTCTGCCCGACCTCGACGTGCTGGCCGTCCTCCACCAGCAGGCGCTGGCGGCGGGTGACCGGGTAGGCCACCTCCTCCGCGCCGTCGTCGGGGGTGACGACGATCGAGCGGCCCTTGTCGGTCTCGTCCACGCGGACCCGGCCGGCCACCTCGGTGATCGGCGCGTTGCCCTTGGGGGTGCGGGCCTCGAACAGCTCGACCACGCGCGGCAGGCCGTGCGTGATGTCGCCGGACTCCGAGGCCGCACCACCGGTGTGGAAGGTGCGCATCGTCAGCTGCGTGCCGGGCTCGCCGATCGACTGGGCCGCGACGATGCCGACGGCCTCGCCGATGTCGACGAGCTTGCCGCTGGCCAGCGAGCGGCCGTAGCAGCGGGCGCAGGTGCCGACCCGGGACTCGCAGGTGAGCACCGAGCGGACCTTCACCGACTCCACGCCGCGGCGGACGAGCTCGTCGATGACGACGTCGCCGAGGTCGGCGCCGGCGGCCAGCGCCACCTCGCCGTCGGCCACCACGTCGGTGGCCAGCGTGCGGGCGTAGACGCTCGTCTCGACGTCGTCGTGGCGGCGCAGCGAGCCGTCGGCGTTGCGCTCGGCGATCGGCATCTCCAGGCCGCGGCGGGTGCCGCAGTCGTCCTCGCGCACGATGACGTCCTGGGAGACGTCGACGAGGCGGCGGGTGAGGTAGCCGGAGTCGGCGGTGCGCAGCGCGGTGTCCGCCAGGCCCTTGCGGGCGCCGTGCGTGGTGATGAAGAACTCACCCACGGTCAGGCCCTCGCGGAACGAGGCCTTGACCGGGCGGGGGATGATCTCGCCCTTCGGGTTCGCCATCAGACCGCGCATGCCGGCGAGCTGGCGCATCTGCATCCAGTTGCCTCGCGCACCCGAGCTCACCATGCGGTGGATCGTGTTGTGCGTCGGCATCGCCTGCTCGAGGTCCCGGGCCACGTCGTTCGTGGCCTGGGTCCAGATCTCGATGAGCTCCTGACGGCGCTCGTCGTCGGTGATCAGGCCGCGCTCGTACTGCTGCTGGACCTTCTCGGCCTTGGCCTCGTAGGTCTCCAGGATCGCCTGCTTGTTGGGCGGGGTGATCACGTCGGAGATCGCCACGGTGGTGCCCGAGCGGGTGGCCCAGTGGAAGCCGGCCTCCTTCAGGGCGTCCAGCGTCGCCGCCACCTGGACCTTCGGGTAGCGCTCGGCCAGGTCGTTGACGATGGCCGACAGCCGCTTCTTGTCCACGACCGCGTTGACGTACTCGTAGTCCACCGGCAGCGCCTCGTTGAACAGCGCGCGGCCCAGGGTGGTGTCGACGAGCAGGTCGTCGCCGGCCTGCCAGCCCTCGGGCAGGGCCATGTCCGGCGTCGGGACGACGCCCGACAGGCGGATGCGGACCTTGGCGTTGAGGTTCATCTGCTTGGCGTCGAAGGCCATGATCGCCTCGGCGAGCGAGGAGAACTGCCGGCCCTCGCCGTCCACGTCGTCCCGGTCCGCCGTCAGGTGGTACAGGCCGATGATCATGTCCTGGGTGGGCATGGTCACCGGACGGCCGTCCGCCGGCTTGAGGATGTTGTTGGACGAGAGCATGAGGATGCGGGCCTCGGCCTGCGCCTCCGCGCTCAGCGGCACGTGCACGGCCATCTGGTCGCCGTCGAAGTCCGCGTTGAAGGCGGTGCAGACGAGCGGGTGGATCTGGATGGCCTTGCCCTCGACCAGCTGCGGCTCGAAGGCCTGGATGCCCAGGCGGTGCAGCGTGGGCGCGCGGTTGAGCAGCACCGGGTGCTCGGTGATGACCTCGGACAGGACGTCCCAGACCACCGGGCGGGCGCGCTCGACCATGCGCTTGGCCGACTTGATGTTCTGCGCGTGGCTCAGGTCCACCAGGCGCTTCATGACGAAGGGCTTGAAGAGCTCCAGCGCCATCTGCTTGGGCAGGCCGCACTGGTGCAGCTTCAGCTGCGGGCCGACGACGATGACCGAGCGGCCCGAGTAGTCCACGCGCTTGCCGAGCAGGTTCTGGCGGAACCGGCCCTGCTTGCCCTTGAGCATGTCGGACAGCGACTTCAGCGGGCGGTTGCCCGGGCCCGTCACCGGCCGGCCGCGGCGGCCGTTGTCGAACAGCGCGTCGACGGCCTCCTGCAGCATGCGCTTCTCGTTGTTGACGATGATCTCGGGCGCGCCGAGGTCCAGGAGCCGCTTGAGGCGGTTGTTGCGGTTGATCACCCGGCGGTACAGGTCGTTCAGGTCGGAGGTCGCGAACCGGCCGCCGTCCAGCTGCACCATCGGGCGCAGGTCCGGCGGGATGACCGGCACGCAGTCCAGGACCATGCCCTCGGGCGAGTTGCGCGTGGTCAGGAACGCCGAGACGACCTTCAGGCGCTTGAGGGCGCGGGTCTTGCGCTGGCCCTTGCCGGTGGCGATGGTCTCGCGCAGCGACTCGGCCTCGGCCTCCAGGTCGAAGCTCTGCAGGCGCTTCTGCAGGGCCGCCGCGCCCATGCCGCCCTCGAAGTACATGCCGAAGCGCTCGCGCATGGCGCGGTAGAGCACCTCGTCGCCCTCGAGGTCCTGGACCTTGAGGTTGCGGAAGCGGTCCCACACCGCGGTCAGGCGGTCGATCTCGGCGTCGGCGCGACGGCGGATCTGCGCCATCTCGCGCTCGGCCGACTCGCGCACCTTGCGGCGCACGTCCGACTTCGCGCCCTCGGCCTCGAGCTCGGCGAGGTCCTGCTCCAGGGTCTTGGCGCGGGCGTCCACGTCGGCGTCGCGACGGTTCTCCACCTCGCGCTTCTCGACCTCGATCTGCGCCTCGAGCGAGGAGTGGTCGCGCTGGCGGCCCTCCTCGTCGACCCACGTGATCATGTAGGCGGCGAAGTAGATGACCTTCTCGAGGTCCTTGGGCGCCAGGTCCAGCAGGTAGCCCAGGCGGCTCGGGACGCCCTTGAAGTACCAGATGTGCGTGACGGGCGCGGCCAGCTCGATGTGGCCCATCCGCTCACGACGCACCTTGGCGCGCGTGACCTCCACGCCGCAGCGCTCGCAGATGATGCCCTTGAAGCGCACGCGCTTGTACTTGCCGCAGTAGCACTCCCAGTCCCGGGTGGGACCGAAGATCTTCTCGCAGAAGAGCCCGTCCTTCTCCGGCTTCAGGGTGCGGTAGTTGATGGTCTCCGGCTTCTTGACCTCACCGTGCGACCACGTGCGGATGTCGTCCGCGGTGGCAAGCCCGATGCGCAGCTCGTCGAAGAAGTTGACGTCGAGCAACGTGATCTTCCTTCTGTCGTGTCCTGAGGTCTGACTCATCCGTGGGACTCAGAGGTCCCGTTGGCCGGCGGCGGCGGGCCGGGGGTCCTCCCCCGGCCCGCACCCGTCAGACCTCTTCGACGCTGCTCGGCTCGCGCCGAGCCAGGTCGATGCCCAGCTCCTCGGCCGCCCGGAAGACGTCCTCGTCGCTGTCGCGCATCTCGATGGCCATGCCGTCGGAGGACAGGACCTCCACGTTCAGGCAGAGCGACTGCATCTCCTTGATGAGCACCTTGAAGGACTCGGGGATGCCCGGCTCGGGGATGTTCTCGCCCTTGACGATCGCCTCGTAGACCTTCACGCGGCCCAGGACGTCGTCGGACTTGATCGTCAGCAGCTCCTGCAGGGCGTAGGCGGCGCCGTAGGCCTCCAGGGCCCAGACCTCCATCTCGCCGAAGCGCTGACCGCCGAACTGCGCCTTACCACCGAGCGGCTGCTGGGTGATCATCGAGTACGGGCCGGTCGAGCGCGCGTGGATCTTGTCGTCGACCAGGTGGTGCAGCTTCAGGATGTACATGTAGCCGACCGAGACCGGGTCCGGGAACGGCTCGCCGGAGCGGCCGTCGAACAGCCGCGCCTTGCCGTCGCCCTGCACCAGGCGGTCGCCGTCGCGGGTCGGGGTCGTCGAGCTGAGCAGCCCGGTGATCTCCTCCTCGCGCGCACCGTCGAAGACGGGCGAGGCGATGCGCGAGCCGGCCGGGGCCTGGCGGATCTCCTCGGGGATCAGCTCGGCCCAGTCCGGCGCGCCCTCGATCTGCCAGCCGCGCGAGGCGATCCAGCCCAGGTGCAGCTCCAGGACCTGCCCGACGTTCATCCGGCTCGGCACGCCGAGCGGGTTGAGGATGACGTCGACCGGGGTGCCGTCCTCGAGGAACGGCATGTCCTCCACGGGCAGGATCTTGGAGATGACGCCCTTGTTGCCGTGGCGGCCGGCGAGCTTGTCGCCGTCGGTGATCTTGCGCTTGTTGGCGACGTAGACGCGGACCAGCTGGTTCACGCCCGGGGGCAGCTCGTCGCCCTCCTCGCGGTCGAAGACCTTCACGCCGATGACCGTGCCGGTCTCGCCGTGGGGCACCTTCAGCGAGGTGTCGCGCACCTCGCGCGCCTTCTCGCCGAAGATCGCGCGCAGCAGGCGCTCCTCGGGGGTCAGCTCGGTCTCGCCCTTGGGCGTGACCTTGCCGACGAGCAGGTCGCCGTCGCGGACCTCGGCGCCGATGCGGATGATGCCGCGCTCGTCGAGGTCGGCCAGCACGTCCTCCGCGACGTTGGGGATGTCGCGGGTGATCTCCTCCGGCCCCAGCTTGGTGTCGCGGGCGTCGACCTCGTGCTCCTCGATGTGGATCGAGGACAGGACGTCGTCCTGCACGAGGCGCTGCGACAGGATGATCGCGTCCTCGTAGTTGTGGCCCTCCCACGGCATGAACGCCACGAGGAGGTTGCGGCCCAGGGCCATCTCGCCACCGTCGGTGGAGGGGCCGTCGGCCAGCACGGTGCCGACCTCGACGCGGTCGCCCTCGCCGATGACCACGCGCTGGTTGTACGCGGTGCCGTGGTTGGAGCGGCGGAACTTGGCCACCCGGTAGGTGGTCGTGGTGCCGTCGTCGTTGCTGACGGTCACCAGGTCCGCGGACACCTCGGTCGCCACGCCGGCCTTCTCGGCCACGATGACGTCACCGGCGTCGACCGCGGCGCGGAACTCCATGCCGGTGCCGACCAGCGGCGCCTCGGTCTTGACCAGCGGCACCGCCTGGCGCTGCATGTTCGAGCCCATGAGCGCGCGGTTGGCGTCGTCGTGCTCGAGGAACGGGATCATCGCGGTGGCGACGGAGACCATCTGCCGCGCGGCGACGTCCATGTAGTCGACCTCGGAGCGCTGCACGAACTCCGTCTCGCCGCCCTTGGCGCGCACCAGGACGCGGGCCTCGGCGAAGGTGCCGTCCGGGTTCAGCGGGGCGTTCGCCTGCGCGATGACGAAGGCGTCCTCCTCGTCGGCGGTGAGGTACTCGACCTCGTCCGAGACGACGCCGTCGACGATCTTGCGGTACGGCGTCTCGATGAAGCCGAACGGGTTGATGCGCCCGTAGGACGACAGCGAGCCGATCAGGCCGATGTTCGGGCCCTCGGGGGTCTCGATCGGGCACATGCGGCCGTAGTGCGACGGGTGGACGTCGCGGACCTCCATGCCGGCGCGGTCGCGGGCCAGGCCGCCGGGGCCCAGCGCCGACAGGCGGCGCTTGTGGGTCAGGCCCGCCAGCGGGTTGGTCTGGTCCATGAACTGCGACAGCTGGCTCGTCCCGAAGAACTCCTTGATGGAGGCCACGACGGGGCGGATGTTGATCAGGGTCTGCGGCGTGATCGCCTCGACGTCCTGGGTCGTCATGCGCTCGCGCACGACGCGCTCCATCCGGGACAGGCCGGTGCGGACCTGGTTCTGGATGAGCTCGCCGACGCTGCGCAGGCGGCGGTTGCCGAAGTGGTCGATGTCGTCGACCTCGACCCGCACGTCCACCGGCTGGCCGTTCTTCACGCCCGGCATGGTGGTCTCGCCGGCGTGCAGCTTCACCAGGAACTTGATGGCGCGCACGATGTCGTCGACGGAGAGGACGCTGCTGGTCAGCGGCTCCTCCATCCCCAGCTTCTTGTTGACCTTGTAGCGGCCGACCTTGGCCAGGTCGTAGCGCTTGGGGTTGAAGTAGAGGTTGTCCAGCAGGTTGCGCGCGGCCTCCTGCGTGGGCGGCTCGCCCGGGCGCAGCTTGCGGTAGATGTCCAGCAGCGCGTCCTCGACGCCGGAGGTGTGGTCCTTCTCCAGCGTGGCGATCATGGGCTCGTAGTCCGCGAACTCCTCGCGGATCTGCGACTCGCTCCAGCCCAGGGCCTTGAGCAGGACGGTGACCGACTGCTTGCGCTTGCGGTCGATGCGCACGCCGACCGTGTCGCGCTTGTCGATCTCGAACTCGAGCCAGGCGCCGCGCGAGGGGATGACCTTGGCGGTCCAGGTGTCGCGGTCGGAGGTCTTGTCCGGCACGCGCTCGAAGTAGACGCCCGGGGAGCGGACCAGCTGCGAGACGACGACGCGCTCGGTGCCGTTGATCACGAAGGTGCCGCGGTCGGTCATGAGCGGGAAGTCGCCCATGAAGACCGTCTGGCTCTTGATCTCGCCGGTGTTGCCGTTGATGAACTCGGCGGTGACGAAGAGCGGAGCGGCGTAGGTGAGGTCGCGCTCCTTGCAGTCGTCCAGCGAGTACTTGGGCGGCTCGAAGCGGTGGTCGCGGAACGACAGCGACATGGAGCCCGAGAAGTCCTCGATCGGGGAGATCTCCTCGAAGATCTCCTCCAGGCCGGAGGTCATCGGGACGTCCAGACCGCCCTCGCGGGAGGCGGCGACGCGGTCCTGCCAGCGCTTGTTGCCGAGCAGCCAGTCGAAGCTGTCGGTCTGCAGCGCCAGGAGGTCGGGGACCTCCAGCGGCTCGCGGATCTTGCCGAAGGAGTACCGTCCGGAGACGGTCAGAGCAGAGCTGTTGCCTGGTGCGGACGCTGTGCGCGAGGCGGCCAAGAGGGGTCCTTCCACGGGCCTGCGAACGTGACACGCGCTGACCTGCCCCGCTCGGTCGTCCCACTGGTCGACGACCGGCCATATGACTGAAGGCAGCGCAAAACAGCAAGGTACCCCGTGAAGGCGCGACTGTCCAGCCCCTCACGGGGCGCAGCCGACGCCGGCGCTCGCGCCCGGGCGACGACGGTGTCGCGGGAGGCGGAACGTGATGACAACCGCTGACGAGGATGCTGCCCCGCCGCCTCCGCGTCAAGGCGATCCGCCCGACCTGGGGACGGCGTGTCGCGCCGCGCCCGCCCCCGGACGCGGAGAGGGGCGGCCGGACGCGTGTCCGGCCGCCCCTCTCGGCGGTGTCCCGGGCCCTCTCAGGCCCGGGAGGGGGTCACTTGAGGGTGACGGTGGCGCCGGCGCCCTCGAGGGCGGCCTTGGCCTTCTCCGCGGCCTCCTTGTTGACCTTCTCGAGGACGGGCTTGGGGGCGCCGTCGACGAGGTCCTTGGCCTCCTTCAGGCCGAGGGAGGTCAGCGCGCGGACCTCCTTGATGACGCCGATCTTCTTGTCGCCGGCGGCCTCGAGGATGACGTCGAACTCGTCCTTCTCCTCCTCGGCCGGGGCGGCGGCAGCGCCACCGGCGCCGCCGGCGGCGGCCACGGCCACGGGGGCGGCGGCGGTGACGTCGAAGGTCTCCTCGAACTTCTTCACGAAGTCGGAGAGCTCGATGAGGGTGAGCTCCTTGAACGCGTCGAGCAGCTCGTCGGTGCTGAGCTTCGCCATGGTGGCGGTCCTTCCTAGTGGTGGGGGATCCCGCGGTTCACTGCGGGAGGCGGTGCGGTGCGGTGCGGGACGCTCAGGCGTCCACGGTCTCGGCCTCGGGGGCCTCGGCCGGCGCAGCGTCTGCGGGGGCGCCCGCAGCCTGCTTCTCCCGCAGCGCTTCCACGGTGCGGACGGTCTTCGACAGCGGCGCCTGGAACAGGGCCGCGGCCTTGGCCTGGGACGCCTTGAGGACGCCCGCGACCTTCGCGAGGAGGACCTCGCGCGACTCCAGGTCCGCCAGCGCGGTGACGTCGGCGGCGCTGATCGCGCGGCCTTCGAGCACACCGCTCTTGACGACCAGCTGGGGGTTGGTCCTGGCGAAGTCACGCAGGCCCTTGGCCGCCTCCACCGGGTCACCGGTGATGAAGGCGATCGCGGACGGGCCGGACAGCTGGCCCTCGAAGGCCGTGACACCGGCCTCCTTCGCCGCGATGCTGGCGAGCGTGTTCTTCAGGACCGCGTAGGTCGTGTCAGGACCCAGCGAACGGCGCAGCTCGGTGAGCTGCGACACGGTCAACCCCCGGTACTCGGTGAGCACCGCAGCGTTGGACTCCTGGAACAGCGCCGTGATCTCCTTCACGGCAGCGACCTTCTCCGCCTTCGCCATGCGTGCCCTCCCTTCCTCGTCTCGGGGGCCGGTCGGGGCCCGAACGCGCGAAACGCCCCGGCGCAGGAGCGCGGGGCGTCGGACCGGGGCCTCGGGAGGACCTGGAGGGAGCTCTCACACCTGCGCTGGTCGCCCGGGATCGGGACCTTCTGCCACCCCTCCGAGCGGAGCGGGCGGCGACCGGCGGTCTTCGGTACGGGTCAAGCCTACACGCCGTGAGCAGGTGCTGCCGACCACGGCGGGCGCGTGCGGCACCCCCGGGCGCCGGCGGGCGCC